>JAKAMD010000418.1 GCA_021823875.1 Pseudomonadota bacterium
TATTTCAATTGGTTATAAGAAAGGTATCTCGGCACCTTCGTCCTACTTGCTGTTATTAGGGATGGAATAGGTCGATGTCACATGGGCCACCGGCTCGTCCGAGCCCGCCGAATAGAGCGTCACCTCGCCGACCGCCAGCCGTTTGCCGACCTTCATCAGCCGGGCATCGGCGATGAGATCGGCCTGGGCCGGTTTGCGCAGGAAATTGACGTTGAGATTGGTGGTCACCGCCAGCGGCTGCGCGCCAATGGCCGAGAACACCGCGACATACATGGCGAAATCGGCGAGCTCCATCATGGTGGGGCCGGAAATGGTGCCGCCGGGCCGCAGATGGTCCTCGTGATAGGCCCGCCGCACCCGCACGTCGCCGTACTCGACCTTTTCGAGCGACAGCCCGCAGCCGGGATAAAAGGCTTGCGGGAATTCCGCGCTGAGCAGCGCCTCGATTTCTTCGGCCGATAGAGCCGGTGCCGGCATCAGCGCCCTCCCCATACCGGACCACCCGGTTCCCTCGTCATAGACGCGCCGGTCCCCCGGTCAACCGCCCTTTGGCGGCTTGCCGTAGAGGCGGCGCAACTCGTCCTTGGCCTGTTCCAGCACGCGCTTGCGCGCCGGCGGCAGACCCTTGCCGGCGCGGTTGATGTAGAAGACCAGCATCGACATGGCCGAACGGTAGGGCTCGGATTTGCGCCGCGTGCTGGCATCGGCGGAACGTTTGAGCGAAAGCGCAATTGCGCGCGCGGTCGGTTTGCTGAACACGCCCTGCTCGAGCGTAAGCGCGTCGCTGGTCTCGGTCACGTGTTGTGACCAAAATCGCGCAGGTTTCAGCTTTGCCTTCGTTGCCGACGCTTTGCGGTTTCGCATCCCGCCACCCCTGCCAACACAACGCGGCCAATGACCGGAATGCCGCAGTCTTGCATGGGCCGGACTTCGGGTTAAGTATCCCGGGTGACAGGCGAATAGGATCAACGCCATGAATGTACAGACCGCCGGCCGCGCCGGGGAAACTTCCGTACCCGTGTTATTGCGCGAACGTGACGGCGACATCGCCGTGCTCACGCTCAACCGGCCGGCCGCACGCAACAGCCTGTCGGAATCGCTGATCGTGGCGCTTTCAACTGCGTTGACCGATATCGCCGCCGATCGCACCGTGCGCGCCGTGGTGCTGGCGGCCAATGGTCCCGCCTTCTGCGCCGGCCACGATCTGAAGGAATTGACCGCGCGCCGCACGGATGCCGACCGCGGATGCGACTATTTCCGCCACATCATGACGTCCTGCAGCGCCATGATGCAGCAGATCGTCAATCTGCCGCAGCCGGTGATCGCCTGCGTGCATGGCATTGCCACCGCCGCCGGCTGTCAGCTGGTGGCGAGCTGCGATCTGGCGATCGCCTCGACCGCGGCGAAGTTCGCCACGCCCGGCGTCGATATCGGATTATTCTGTTCTACGCCGATGGTCGCTTTGTCACGCAACCTGCCGCGCAAACACGCCATGCACATGCTACTCACCGGCGAGATGGTCGAAGCCGAACACGCCGCACATTACGGCCTCATCAACTGCGCAGTGACGCCGGGCGAGGAACGCGCCGAAGCGCTCACGCTGGCGCGCAAGGTGGCATCGAAATCCGCCTATACGCTCAAAGTCGGCAAGCAGGCCTTCTATCGCCAGATCGAACTGGGATTGGCCGAGGCTTATGCTTACGCCTCCGAAGTGATGACGCAGAACATGATGGCGCGCGATGCCGAGGAAGGCATCTGCGCCTTCATCGAAAAGCGCAAGCCGGCCTGGGAAGACCGCTGAGACAAGCGCACAGCAAGTACAAGAAGTTAGTCCAACAAGAATGAACCACGACTCCTATCCCGACAGTTACATCCGCGGCATTCTCAATACGGTGAAGACGATCGCCATGGTCGGCTTCTCGCCCAAGGATACGCGGCCGAGCTATTTCGTCTTCAAGTATCTGCTGGAGCGCGGCTACCGCATCATCCCGGTCAATCCCGGCCAGGCCGGCCAGGAGTTCCTCGGGCAGAAATGCTACGCCTCGCTGAGCGACATTCCCGAGCCGGTCGATATGGTCGACATCTTCCGCGCCTCCGAGCACGTGCCGGCGGTCGTCGAAGAGGCGCTGGCGCTCAAGCCGAAGCCGCAGGTGATCTGGATGCAGCTCACGGTGCGCAACGACGAAGCGGCCAAGCGCGCCGAGGAGGCCGGCATCAAGGTGGTGATGAACCGCTGCCCCAAGATCGAATATGGCCGGCTGTCGTCGGAGATCTCCTGGATCGGGGTCAATTCGCGTACGCTCAGCTCCAAGCGCGCGCAGAGCCTGGGCAAGGGCGTGCAGAAGATGGGGCTTGCGCACGACACCATGCAGGGCGGCAGCACCGACGCCACCACCCGCGCGCAGAAAGGCGAAGGCGGCGACCGCTGAGCCGGCCCGCCCGCCTGGCATGAATTTCCAAAGCGCCGCCTAAGGACAGGCAAAAGCTTGCTTTTTTGCGGTCGCTTGGCGCACCGCCTTGACGCCTCGCCCGCCCCCGGCTCATTTAGCCGCGCCGGCCCGCAATGGCCGCGCAGACCCAAGGGGGGAACCATGGCCGAGGCCAAAGCCGACCGCATTCCGGGATTTGCCACGCTGTCGATCCACGCCGGCGCCAAGCCCGATCCGACCACCGGCGCGCGGGCAACGCCGATCTACCAGACCGCCTCTTATGTCTTCGACGACGTCGATCATGCCGCCGCGCTGTTCGGCCTGCAGACCTTCGGCAACATCTATACCCGCATCGGCAACCCGACCTGCGCGGTGCTGGAGGAACGCGTCGCCGCGCTCGAAGGCGGCACCGCGGCGCTCTCGGTCGCGTCCGGCCATGCGGCGCAGGTCCTCACGCTGCACGCGCTGATGACCTCGGGCGACAACCTGGTCGCCTCCAAGAAGCTTTACGGCGGCTCGATCAACCAGTTCACCCATTCGTTCAAGAATTTCGGCTGGAACGTGCAATGGGCCGATCCGGACGACATCGGCTCGTTCGAGCGCGCCATCAATGACAAGACCAAGGCGATCTTCATCGAGTCGATCGCCAATCCCGGTGGCATCGTCACCGACATCGAGGCGATTGCCAACATCGCGCGCAAGGCCGGCGTGCCGCTGGTCGTCGACAACACGCTGGCGACGCCCTATCTCTGCAAGCCGATCGACTACGGGGCCGATATCGTGGTGCATTCCCTCACCAAGTTCCTCGGCGGCCATGGCAACTCGATCGGCGGCGTGATCGTCGACGGCGGCACCTTCAACTGGTCGCGCGACAAGAAATATCCGATGCTGTGCGAGCCGCGGCCGGAATATCATGGCATTGTTCTTCACGAGACCTTCGGCAACTTCGCCTTCGCCATTGCCTGC
>JAKAMD010000419.1 GCA_021823875.1 Pseudomonadota bacterium
GGATCAGACCTGACGGCAAGAAGGCCGATGTCGAGCCGCCCAGACTGTTACTCAAGAATCACCGCAAACAAGGCGGCGTGATCCGGCTATGGCCGGATGAAGCCGTTACGCGTGGCCTCGCGCTCGCCGAGGGCATCGAAACGGCGCTCAGCGTCGCGCACGCACACAAGCCGATATGGGCCGCGATCGACGCGAGCAATCTCGCGGCCTTCCCGGTACTCGCCGGCATCGAACATTTAACGATTTTCGCGGACGCCGATCCCGCAGGGCGATCGGCGGCGGATAGCTGCGCCGACCGATGGGCCGCGCATGCGCAAGTGACCATTTGCGATCCCGATCGCGACCGAACCGACTTTAACGACCTGGTGCAATCATGATTGACCCGCAAATAGCGCGCGAACGAATCGAGGCGCGCATCCGCGTCGGCCGGCGCCTCGGTCCGAATGTGCCGGCAGTTGCGAAGGATGAGCGCGAGGCGCCAGCCTGGGAGCTGCCGCCAGTCGATTCATATGGTGACGAACCCGGAGCGCTGGCGGCGGCCGACACCAGCAGCGGCGGACCCATTGCGGCCTTAGGCGCGGACTCGAAGCCGGCGCTTCCCCTCGAATGGTTCACGGCGCTACAGGAAGTCCATTACCAGCCGCAGATCGTCAAACGTCTGCTCGGCGCCGGGTCGCTGTTCGTCGTGTTCGGTGAGTCAAACAGCGGCAAGACCTTCTGGATCCTCGACCTTGCGCTCGCAATTGCCGCCGGGAAATCCTGGCGCGGCCGGGCAACCCGCAAGGGGCTGGTGCTGTACGTCGCGGGCGAGGGCGCAGGATCAGTGCGGTCTCGCGTTGCTGCGTACCGCAGGAAGAACCCGGACGTGGACGAACTCCCGTTCGCGATAATCCCCCAAGGCGTTGACCTCCTCGATTCGGCATCGGTGAGCAGACTGATTGAAACGGTCAGGGCGGCCGAGGCCGCTTGCGGTGAGAAAATCGCCGCAATCATCCTAGACACGTTCGCACGCTCGATTCCGGGTGCCGATGAGAATTCGAGTCAGGACGTAGGCCGGGCCATCGCGGCCGCAGACTTCGTGAGAACCGAAACGGGCGCCGCCGTTGGGTTCGTCCACCATGCCGGCAAAGACCCGTCCAAAGGCGCTCGCGGTAGTTCCGCACTACGGGCCGCCTGCGATACGGAAATCCTGATCGAAGGCCAGTCGGGCCAGCGCATCGCCACGGCCACCAAACAGCGCGACCTCGAGACCGGCGAACCCATGCCTTTTGAACTGGACGTCGTGCCGCTCGGGATCGATGAGGATGGTGAACCGGTCAGTTCGTGCGTCGTGAAACACCTCGACGCGACCGACGCGCCGCCGAGGGCCGCGACCATCCTCAAGGGGAAGGCACAGCGGCAGTTCCTCGCGGCCATCCGAGCGCACGCGAAGGACAAGCCGGGCGCCATATGGACGCTCGAGGAGCTGCGCGAGATCGGACGCAAGGCCGGCCAGCACAAGAACACGGCGCGCGGCGTCGTCGACGCAATCGTGACGACGCCCTACATGCAAGCGACCGTCGGCGGCTACCGATTCACCGACGGAGCACCTCGGCCGTGAGCAGGGACGAAAGGGACGTAAGGGACGAAAAGTCCCGGTTCGTCCCGGTGCGTTGGGGACGTAAGGGACGAGAGTCCTATAGGACTCGTCCCGTTCGTCCCGCACCTCAACCCTGACCCCGATACCACCAGTTCAACCCGATCGGAGCGCCAAACCGTGAAAACCAAGCAACCCATACCCGCAGTCCCTGACTACATCCGAGCCGCCGTTGAAGCGGTCCTCGCGGCCGACGTCAACCAAGGCGTGGTGCACGTCGTCGCCGAGCACGACGCCGATTGTCCAATGGCCTCCGGCGGGCACCGATGCACCTGCACCCCAACCCTGACCGTTTGCAAGGGTTCGGCATGACCGCGCTGCTATTCGCTCTCGGCGTATCGCTGCCCGACCTGGCGGCGCTGCTCGTCCAGATCCGCTGGCGGATGACGGCGATATGAAACCGGACGCGACTGTGACCGCCGATGCACAGACGCCAATCGCGCGGCTGGCCGCCGACCTGCTCGCGGCGACCGGCTGCCGGCGCGAGCGATACATCGCCCGGGTCAACCTGCCGCAGCGGCAAGGCGAGCGGCTCGGACCGGTGAGGCCGCACGATAAAAGGTACTTGGCAGAGACGGTAGCCGCGGGGCGCTGTCGGCGCCAAATCCCGCTTGAGACAACCATCCCATAGCGACCATTCATTGAGGCCCATCATGACCAAACCCGACGACGACATTCGCGACCTGGACGACATCGCCCGCATCTTTCACGTGACGCCGCCCACGGTGCGCAAATGGACCCATGACGGCCTGCCCGTTGTCGAGCGCGGCACCCGTGGAGGCGCCCGGCACCGCACGCGGATCAGCTTACGGGCAGCGGTCGGCTGGTACTTCGCCAGTCACGGCGAACGGCTCGCGCTCATCCGTGCCCGAACGCGCCTCGCGCATGAGCAATCCGAGACAGCCCGGCTCAAAAACGAGGCGACGCGGACCAATCTAGTGCCAGCGGATCTACTCGAGCGCGAATTCTGCGGCCTGCTCAGCCATATCATCCACGAGGCGCGAAAGATTCCCGACCAGCTCGCGCCGCAGCTCGAGGGCCAAGCGATCGCGCAGCGCAAGGCGACGCTCGAGCGGTCGATCTTCGCGTTGCTCGACGGCGCCGTGGGTTATCGGGCCTAGTTGATGAACGCCGCACCCATACTGCCGATTCCCGAAGCCGCTCAGCGGCTAGGCGTCTCGCCGACGACCTTGCGCCGCTGGATCGCCGAAGGCGCGCCTGTTGCACGCCATGGGCGGCGTGGTCGCGGTGGCGGCGCATTGCTCCGGCCGTCCGAAGTCGCCGCCTGGCGGCACTCTCAGGTAGTCCCGCGGGCATCTGTGAGCGTGGAGCGTCTCGCGACGATTGTCGCAACCGTTTGCGGCGAACTTTTCGATGCTACGGATGGCTGGCCGCGCCGGGCCGCGCTCGCCGGTCTATCCGCGGCCATTGGATACGCGATCACGGCGGAGATCGCCGAGGAACTGGGGCAACAAGAGCCGCCACTGCATCCCGAACTGATTCGACTGCGCGCAATTGGTCGCCATGCATGAGCGATTTTAAACCCTAAGAAAATAGGCATTTCCGGTCTTATTCGGGGCTAGAAATGAGCGATTTAAGGTCGATTTGCTAGGCTTGATTATCAAGAAAGCGGAGGTTTCACGATGCGCTTCGGAATACGACCAGGTTTCAAAATCTATTGCGGCGACGACGCGCCCGGCCGGGCATTCCTGCACCAAAATGGCGGCATTCGCGAGGGCGGCACGGTCGATTTAACG
>JAKAMD010000040.1 GCA_021823875.1 Pseudomonadota bacterium
GCCGCCCAATCAAGGCGCGCTCGTACGGCGTGCAAGTTCCATATGAGGCCGCCAGATAGGTCCCGTTTATGAAAGTCGCTGCTACCTTCCTCGGCGGAGCCAAGAACAGATTACTGCCACCGTCAGTGCCATTTCGGTTTTTTGCGGCCGCGGCTGCTTTCCACGTGCTGCTGTGGCTGGTTTTGGCATTCGGAGCCAGTGACCTGACGCACTTTGCCGGGGGCTTTGGCCCTACGCTCGCCGCGATCCATCTTCTCACCCTCGGCGTGCTGACCACAACGGCAATCGGCGCCGGGACGCAGATTTTACCGGTAGCGACCGGCCAGCCCCTCGCCGCCGTTTGGCTCATCAAGCTCGTGTTCTGGCTAGCGGTGCCGGGGATTTTGATTCTGACGGCTGGCATGTATGCGATCGCCAATTCCCTCTTGTTGATTGGAGCTGGCCTCACGACGATCGGCCTCTTGATTTTTGGCTGGTTATTGGCCGGCGTATTGCGACATGCCGGCAGCATGCCGGTGGTGGCCGCTTATGGCTGGGTGGCACTCGCCTCGCTGATCGGAGCCGCCGCCCTCGGCGCGGGACTCGCCTTGAATTTTCAGCTCGGACTCTTTCACAATCAGCCGGCTGTCGCACTCGCGCACATGATACTCGGCGGATTCGGCTTCATGGGATTTCTGGTGCTCGGCTTCAGCCAGATCCTCATCCCGATGTTCGCCCTTTCGGCAGTTCCTCCCAGGCGTTTGAGCCTGGCGACGTTTGCTGCGGCCGTCTTCGCACTTATACTTGGTACGTTTGGCGCTCTTGCCGGCAGTCGCAGCATGCTTGCATTGGCCGCATTTGCCGGTCTTGCGGCAGCGGGAGGTCACTTGTGGATGATCTCTCGTGTGCTGGCATCTGGCCTGCGCAAGGATCTAGGCCTCTCCTTCGTTCTCTTACGGGTTGGCTGGATCATGCTGCCGTTGACGCTGGTCACGGGGCTCGCGGCTCTTTACCCAGTCCCCGGCCATAACGCCGCGATTTTGTTCGGCTTTTTGCTGCTGTTCGGCTGGCTCCTCACCTTCTTGTTCGGCATCCTGCAGCGCATCCTGCCGTTCCTCGCGTCTATGTTCTTGACGCCACCCGCGCGGGGCAGGAAACCGATCGCCTCTAAATCTGCCGGCGCCGTGCCGCTCAAGATTCATGCCGCATGTCACCTACTCGCGCTCATCGCGATCACAATTTCCATTGTTACGGACAATGCACTGATTGCCCAGATCTTCTGTGTCGTTGGCCTCCTTGGAGCCGTCGTCTTTGCTTGGTTCACGGCAGACATCATTCGACGACTGCTGTTCAATAAGCAATCGTGACGGTCAATTATTCGGAATGGTATAACTTAACACGGCCTGCGTTGCCGCGCTTGCGGCGCAAGCTCTCTACCGCCTTTGAGATGGCTTATGACGCTGTGACTGGTGACTTTCTGAAGCTGCGCACCCGCTCAATCATGAGCGGCATGAGACGATGCCGCCTCATATTGCCGTTTTACATCAGCCGGCAGACAGGCCAGTCATGCATAATTCACTTACATGACATGATACTCCACATCTTGGACAGGCGCACGTATTGAATGCCGTCGGCAATTCTCTTTGCTTCTTCGATGTCGCCTTTGCGGATCGCCGGGATGATCTTTTTCTCGCGGGTCTCCTTGAACTGATCCCAGACCGCTCTGAAGTCAGCCGCCACCCTGGCCTGAGTGCCGGTCATGTGAGCGAGAGCGGAATCAAGCCTGTTGCTCGCGGCCTGCACCTTGGCGTCGAGTGCTTCTTGCACAGACTTGTCTTTGGCAATAATCATCAATTTTAACGCAGTACGCGCGTCCCCGAGAGCCGCGCAAGCGTCGCGTGCAGGGGCAGCCCAGCCAACTGAGGCAAACGTCAATCCAACGCCAAATACAACCATTACAGCGATCGATTTGCTGCTCGTCATCGATAGTCCTTTCCTCCAAGGTTCGTCGTCGTATCCGCGAAATTACATGCCGAAGTTCTTGTCGGCATACGTCTTGCCAGCCCTTCGGTGTCACCGCCGATTTCGGCTGACAGCCTCTGACCTTCGCATAATTGCCGATCCAAAATGGCCGTTTTCAGTCAGTGATAGCCTGTATTCTGTAAATATTCGCGCATCAGTTTCTCTTCACTCGCCACCTCGTCCAGCAGCATTTCCAAGGTGTCCCAAGCATTAAGAACGCCAAGCGGGCGGGAAGCGTCATCTAGAACCGGGATATGCCGCAACCCGCTGGTCTTCATCATTGACCACACGTCCGCCAATTGATCCTGCGGTCGGCAAGATACGATGTCTTTTGTCATGGCCGAGGTTACGCTCGCTTGGCACGCTGAACCCTCACAGTGGGTAATGCGACGAACTACGTCCGCCTTAGTGAGAACTCCGATAGCCCTCCCATCGGGATTGCACACGACCACAAGTTCACGACGCGGGACAGAGAGCGCCATTGCGGCAGTCGTAAGCGGTGCGCGGCAATCGACGGTATTCGGTTGCGTCTCTTTGATGCAGAGAAACTGCTCGACGAGCATCTGAGCCTCCGCTTTACCGAATGTCCGGCCGTCAAAATCGCACAGGCCGAAGAACGGCGCGGGCAATTGCACGTGGGCTTCGGATAACGCGTCTTTCTTCGGCAGTCTTTGCGCCAGAGCAAAGACGAGGATTTAGCCGTTCGAGAATGCGGCGCGGCCACCAATGGAAATGGGAGCCGATGATATGCAACCTGCGCGCCTGGCGCAAAGACGGGAGGAACAAATGAAACTCAAACTGGCGACGGTCGGCATTTTCTTTGGGCTCTCGGCAGGTGCGCCCGCCCTCGCGGCGCCCCCGCAAGTGACGCTCGCGCTCCCCTCCACCACCCTGACCTTCAGTTGGGCCTATGTTGCGCAAGGCATCGGCGCCTGGAAAAAACAGGGCCTCGACGTCAACGTGCAGTTCATCCGCGGCCTCGGTGCCATGAATGCCATGCTCGGTGGCAATGTCGAATTTGCCGTGAGCAGCGGCCCCACCATCATTTCCGCGATCGCACGCGGGCAAAAGCCGGTCGTCATCGGCACCCCGATCAAGAAGCTGCTCAATGAGATCGTTGTCAGCAAGGCGATCGCCGCCAAGACCGGCCCGAAAGCAAGCCTGGTCGAGCGCGCTATGGCGCTCAAAGGCAAGACCATCGCCATCGATTCGGTCAATTCGATCGAGCAGGCCTATGCCAAATATGTGCTGGCCGAAGCGCATCTCGATCCCAACAAGGAAGTGACCTTCACGCCGGTCGCCCCGCCGGCCATGGCGCCGGCGCTGCAGGCCGGACGCATCGACGCCTTCGCCTCGCTGCCGCCGTGGACCACGCAGGCCGAGCTCAAAGGCGTCGGCGTGCGCTATGTCAGCTCACCGGCCGGCGACCTGCCTGGCCTGCAGCCGATCATGCAGACCGGCATCGTCGCGCGCACCGGCTATTGCGAGCAGCACAAGGACATCTGCAAGAAGTTCGCCGCAGGCGCGCTGGCCGCCTTGCGCTATATCCATGAGCAGCCGGACAAGGCCTTCGCGCTGGTCAAGGACAAGTTCAAGACCATGGACCCGGCGGTGCTCAAATCGGTGTTCGCCAGCGTGCGGGCCGCCACCGGTGAAGACCTCAAGAGCAGCGACGAACCGGTGCAGAAAGCGCAGAATCTCGCCGTGGTCGCCGGCAGCTTGCATGAGGCGGAAAAGCTGGCGCCCCCCGCCTTCCACACCGTGTATACGAATGACTATCAGCCGTAAGCTTCACCGCCGGGGCGACGTGGTGCGCCACGCCGACTTAAGGCGGCGCAAGGACAGCCTGCGGTGAGCATCCAGCGCATCGTCGACCGCATCCTGGTCGGGGTCATCCTGCTGGCGCTCTGGCAGCTCACCAGCCTGTGGATCGGCTTTTACTGGGTGAGCTCACCGTTGCAGGTGGCGCAGCGCATGGTGGCGTGGCTCTCTGACGGCACGCTGTTTACGGAATCCGGCTACACCATCGGCTCGGCGCTGATCGGTTTCACGCTCGGCGCGGTGCCGGGCGCGGTGATTCCTTTTCTGCTGCGGCGGCGGCCGGTACTGGCGGCGATCCTCGATCCCTATCTGGTGGCCGGCTATGCGACCCCGAAGCTTGCATTGACGCCACTGCTGATTGTCTGGTTCGGCATCGGCATCTGGTCGAAGGTGGCGCTGGTTGCCAGCATCTCCTTCTTCCTGATCTTCTTCAACACGCAGGCCGGCGTGCGCGGCATTAGTCCGCAATTGATCCGCATGGCCGAAATCCTCGGCGCCCGCGAGACCAAAGTCGCGCGTCTGGTGGTATGGCCGGCGGCACTGCCCTACATTCTGGCCGGCGTGCGGGTGTCGCTGCCGTTTTCCATTAGCGGCACGGCCATCGCCGAAATGCTGTCGGCCAATCATGGTCTCGGCTATCTGATCCAGGCTTCGGCCGTGAGCTTCGATCCGACCGGTTCCTTCACCGCCATCATCACATTGACGGCGATCCTGACGATCGTGAACATCCTGGTGAACCGCTCCGAGCGGCGCATATTCAACTGGCGTCCGGCGGCGGCAGCTTTCGGCAGGCCCAAGGGAGCCCTCGGCTGATGACGCCAGCGACGAGCGAACCGCAAACGCCCTTGCTTGCCGTGCGCGGTCTCGGCAAGCAATTCGAAGCGCGCGACGGCCGCAAATCCGAGTCCTGGGTGCTGCGCGATTTGTCCATGGCGGTCGTCGACGGCGAGTTCGTCACGCTGGTCGGTCCCTCCGGCGCCGGTAAATCGACCTTGCTCAACATGATCGCGCAGGTCGATACGCCGAGCGCCGGCGAGATCATGCTGCGTGGCCAGACCCTCGCGACCGGCGAGCACAACAAGCTCAATCCCGGCTGGAACCGGCAGATTGGCTATGTCACCCAGGATGACAATTTGCTGCCCTGGCGCACGCTGATCGACAATGTGCTGTTTCCGTTCGAGGTGTATGGCGGCGTCGACGCGGCGGCGCGGGAAAAGGCCGAAGCGCTGATGAATGCCGTCGGCCTCACCGGCTTCGAGCACTATCATCCGCACGAATTGTCGGGCGGCATGCGCAAGCGCGCCGCGCTCATTCGCACGCTGGTCTATGACCCGCCGGTGATCCTAATGGACGAGCCGTTCGGCGCCGTGGACGCGCAGACCCGGCTGCAACTTCAAAACGATCTGCTGTCGCTGTGGCGGCTGGGCCGCAAGACCATCGTCTTCGTCACCCACGACATCGGCGAAGCCATCGCGCTGGGCGACCGCGTGCTGGTGTTAAGCCGCGCGCCGGCCAAGATCATCGGCGAGCACCCGATCAAGATTCCGCGGCCGCGCAAGATCGAAGATGTGTTTTCGCTGCCGGAATTTCCCACTCTCTACGCCACCATCCGCGCGCAGGTGGGCTGATGAGCGACGCGGTCATGCACAAGGCCACGGCGCGCGGACTTTTCCGCAACCGCCGGCGTCTGGTGACCGTCGGGCGCGTATTGTTCGGCATCGGCGTGCTGCTCATCTGGCAATGGGTGAGCGCCCTGACCGGCTCGCTGGTGATGTCGCCGCCGACCCGGGTGTTCGCGCGCATCGTCGAGCTGATCGTGACCGGCGGGCTCTATTACAACCTGGGCGTCACGCTGCTGGAAGCGCTGGTCGGCCTGACGGTCGGTACGCTGCTCGGTATCGGCATCCCGTTTCTGCTGCATGCTTCGCCGCGGGTGACCGAGGCGACCCTGCCTTATTTCCGCGGCGCCATGGGCGTGCCCAAACTGGCGCTGGCGCCACTGTTCATGCTGTGGTTCGGCATCGGGCTGGCATCGAAATTCGCCCTGATCACCTTGATCGTCTTTTTCCTGGTGTTCGAGCCCGCCTTCGCCGGACTGCACGCCATCGACCAACGGCTGGTCACCATGGCGCGCATTTTGGGCGCCAGCCACTGGCAGGTCACCCGCAAGATCATCTGGAAATCACTGCTGCCGTTCATCTTCGGCGCGCTCAAATCGGCCTTGCCCTGGTCGGTCGCCGCCGCGGTGGTGGGCGAGTTCATTTCCGGCAATGCCGGTCTCGGCTTCATGATCAATCAGGCCAACGACCTAATGGACATCACCGGGGTCTTTGCCGGCATCATCATCGTGACTACCCTGGTGGTAACCCTCGATATCGCTCTCAACCGGGTGCGCGATCAAGCACTGTCGTGGCGCGCCGTCGACAGCCAAACGACTCTTTAATATACGCCGTGCAAACAGGAGGACTTTGAGCCGCTGTCACGGCAGCCTTGACATACTGCAAGAGGAGTCGTTTTGCCGGCGACCCCAGCAATAGGTTCGCGTGGCAAAATGGCATTTTGATACACCCTACTCCAATCACCTCCTAGACCTGCTCTTGAAGAGATGTTGCCCACCTAACATGGAGGCCAATCGTAGCCGACGCCGTCACCCTTGAAGGGAGTGGCTACAGCCGCGATGATCCCGGTGAGTTGGGACAACATAGGTTTCCTCCATCCCGCCGCTGTTGAGCGTGGCTTTAAGGATCAGACTTGGCTGGGGCGGCGGCATTAAGCCGCCAGCTTGGTCTCCTTCGCCTCGATCACCTCGAAGCCGAGGTTCTTCAGCAGCGCGTAGAGCGTGTCGATCTCCTGCTGCTTCGGCTTCGGCATCGGCGAGCGCATGAACGGATTGGGGATCAGGCCGCGCAGCCATGTCGCGGTCTTGTAGCGGATATGCAGCCGGCCCATGTCGGCGACATATTCGTGCAGCTGCACTAGGCCACTGTCCCAGATGCGGCGCGCCTCGTCGATATCCTTGGCGTCCCAGGCGGCGAGATGGTCGAGCATCGGCTCGAGCGCGAAATTCCAGAAGCCCGACAGCGTACCGTCGAAATAGCCGGTCGCTTTGTATTCGTGGAAGCGCGAAGCGAGCGCGCCCATTACCGCGACGTGGCGGTTGAGCCCGCGCAGGCCCTTCGCGATCAGCCGGAAGCCGTCATACATATAAGTCATCTTCCAGCCGACCACGTTCGGCACCGCGCGGCAGATCGCCAACGTCGCCTCCAGCGGCAGGCCGGGATAGAACGGCGGCTTGGCGCCGCCCACCGGATGGGTGACGATCGGCAGATCGACGGCGCGATCCTGCGCCACAATTTGATCGAGCCAGATTTCCGGATAATTGTCGGCGTCCCAGCAGGAGGTCACGTCCTGCGCGCCGCCTGGCGGGGTAACGAAGATGCCGTCGACGCCGAGCGCCTTGCAGTCGCGCGCGGTCTCGACCTGCTCGTCGGTGGTCATGGCCCAGGTGCCGGCGATGATCGGCACCTTACCGTAGGCCTCCTCCATGGCGATCTCCAGCACGCGGCGCTTTTCCTCGCGCGTGAGATAGAAGATCTCGCCCGCCTCCGGATTGATGCAGAGGCCGCCGCCCATCTGCACGAATTTCTTGTTATTGAGGAAATAGCGCAGGAACCGCCGATAGGCCTGCTCGTCGACTTTCATATTCCGGTCGTACGGCAGCAGCGCCGCGACATACAAATGATCGCCAACGCCTTTCAGGTGCGTCTTCATGGAAGTTCTCCTTCGGAATTTCCTACAGCGGTTCTATGTGGTGACTCACATTATACTTAATCGAGCGGCTGGGCGTCGATCAGCACGAAGGCCACCACGCACGGCGCGCCCGAGCGGTTGGCCCAGGCGTGGTTGGTGCCGCGCTGGATCAGCACGTCGCCGGCGACCATCTTGGTCTCGCCCTCGTCCATCACTGCCCAGATCTCGCCCGACAGCACGATGGCGTAATCGAGCGAGCGGGTGCGGTGCATATGCGCGTGGCGCACCGGACCGCCGGTACTGGCGGTCTTGGCGGTCTCGTCGATCGCCATGGAACCGCCCGCGGCAGCGGCCTTCGCCGCCCAGTCCTTGTCGGGCGGAAACTGCACGACGCGGAAAATGCTGCCGCCATCAGGCGGGGCGACCGGAGTCGGCTGGCTGCACAAGTCCGCCTCGGTCGCCCTGCCGTTGTTGGCCGGCGTGGCCATGGTCTTCCAGAAATTGGTCACCGCGAAATTCGCTTGATTCATAATCGGCACGACATGCGGACAAGGTTCATCCGAGAGGATCACGGAGCGGCCTTGCGCATTGTGGCCGGTGACGATGCGGCGGAAGCGCACGATCTCCGGACCGGGCGCGATCGTGGGGGCTTGCGGGGCTTGGCTCATGGTCCGTCTCTTCTATTGCGGAATGACCGGCAGCAGCAGATGCGACGGATAGCGGCCGTCGTGATAGATCTTGTGCAACGTGGTGCGGCTGCTGACGATGTGGTTGGGCACATATTCGGCATTGGTGGCGCCGCCGACGCCGGTCGGCATGTCGGCCGCGGCGACCTCGATGCAGATGCGGTGCCCGCGGCGGAACAGATTGGCCGTGGCCATGATCTCGATGGCGTATTCGGTGACCTCGCCGGGGGTCACCGGCTTCTGCGCCGCGCGGGTGAGCGGATGCCAGGGCCGTCCCGGCTTGGAGCGCTTCTCGTCGACCGCGCGGTGTGAGGCCTTCAGCCAGCCGCGCGCCACTTCGCGCTCGGGCAGGTCGGTGGGCAGTTCGCGCTCGCCCTCGCGCACCGTGCGCACCGACACGTCCGGCCCGATGTCCTTCAGGCTGACGATCCAGTTGGTGTCGTCCTGATCGATCTCGGCGAACAGGTTCAGCACCGAGGGACCGACCACTAGGAGATCGTGCGGCAACGGATCGCTCATGTAGCGCAGCACTTGCACCTTGTTGGTCTGAGTGGGCGGCATCTGCACGAAGGCGTCCGGCGGCAATTCATCGTCGGCGCTCGACGGCATCGCCTCCTCCACCCGCAAGCGCTCCCAGCTGCGCAGATAGAACTTGGTCCACTGCGTTTCCGGCAAGGGCCAGTCGCTGGCGGTGCGCCATTCATTGGCGCCCATCAGCCAGTAGCGCACCGGCGGCTCGTTCATGACGCCGGTGTCGATGCCTTTGAGCCAGTAATCGTGCCAGCGCAGGATCTCGCCGTGGAACGAGTGGAACGGCCGCTCCAGATGCGACGGCCCCAGGAAGGCGAGCTTCTTCGGCGCCTTCAGGCGCTCGAAATAGTTCTGCGCGCCGTTGAGATGGGTCTTGTAGGTGTAGGCGTACCAGCCGGCGCCGGTGTAGCTCGGCACCTTGATCGACGCGATCGCCTTTTCCGCCTCCTCGACCAGTGCCGGGTTGTCGTACGGATCGACCAGCAGCCCGAAGTAAGGCGGCATGTGCTGGCCCTTCTGGGTCAGCACATTAAAGACGTGCGGATACATCCGGTAGTCCGGATTGTTCATCGCCGCCTGCCAGAGCGCCTCGCGCTCCGGCGGCAGCGTGCCGGGCTTGCCCTTGCTCCCATGCATCGCCGCGAAGTGCATGATCAGATAGCGGAAGAAGTGCAGCACGCCGCCGGGATATTCCTCGCGGAAGCTGCCGAGCACCCCGAGAGCGCCGCGCGGATCGAACGGGAAGATCGCCTTGAGATGCGGCGGTTGCTGCTTGGCGGCATGGAACTGCTCGGCGCCGAAGCCGGAAATGCCGACCATTCCGACATTGCCGTCGCACCAAGGCTGCTGCGCGATCCATTCGATCAGATCGTAGCTGTCCCATTGCCGGTTGCCGCCGCCGTCGGATTTGCCGACGCCGCGCGGCGAGCCGATCACGTGCACATAGCCGCGCGATACGAAGTACTTGGTATCGCCGGCTTCCAACAGGCCGGCCCAGAGCGAAGACCAAGACGGTTGCGGCGGCAGCGAGGCCGCCACCTCAGGCCCTTGCAGATCCTTGTTGTAGATGGAGAAGGCCAGCAGCACCGGCAGCTTCTCCTTGGTGTCGGGCCGGTAGATATCGACGCAGAGATTGACGCCATCGCGCATCGGCACCATGACGTCTTTGTCCGCGATCATCCCGGCATGGGTCGGCGGCCGATCATAGGCGTTCGGCAGGCAATCGCTTGCTCTCGGCAGGCCGGCCTCGGCGTGCGTGGTCTCGCTCATGGAACGCAGTCTCTTGTTGGCGCCTACGCGCTCACGGGAATACGATCTTGTTGGGATCGAGCTTGGTGCGATAGAGCTTCAACTCGTTGCCGATCTTGAGATAGAAGTTGAGATCGTCCGGACTCGCCGAATTGCTGAAGGTCGGGAAGCGCGGCGAGTTGTAGCCGATGTACTTCTTCTCGATCTTGCGGGCCTCGTCCGGATGCGCGCGGATGAAGGCCAGCCCCTCGTCGATCGAGGCGCGGAAGTTCTTGATCGTGTCCTTGTGCGCGTTGGCCCAATCAGCACTGGCGATCCAGCCGCTGACGAACACGTTGGGATTGACCTCGGCGAAATATTCCGCGGCGATCTTGCCGATATGGGTGGCCACCACCTTGGTGCGGAATGGCTCGACGATCGCCAGATAATCGATGCTGCCACTCTTGAGCACGTCGGGCAACTGCGGCAGCGGCGCCTCGATCACCTTCACCTTGTCGAGCGGCACGTGGTTGTTGATCAGCCACTTGCGGAACATCACGTCGATGACGCTATTGATCCCTGGCACGCCAACCTTATGGCCGATCAGGTCGGAGGGCTTGCTGTAATTGACGCCGTTGCGCACCAGCAGGCTGATGAACGGATGCTCCTTGGTATGGCGGGCGGCGCCGGCGACCAGCACCAGGTTGAGGCCGCCGTCGTCGGCCTGCAGCAGCGTTGGCACCGTGGTCATGCCGATCTGGATGCTGCCGGAAACGATCGCCGAGGGGATGTTGTTGACGACCGGAATCTTCGTCATCTTGGCGTCGATATTGTGCTTGGCGAAGATGCCCTGGTCGGCTGCCACATAGGCAGCCAGGAAGTCGGTGGCCGGCGGATAGCCGATCGCGACCTTCACCGGTTCGGCCAGCGCCGGTCCGGTCAGGCCGGCGAGCAACAAGGCGCCGAGCGCGAAAAGATTGCGTCGTTTCATCATGAAGTTTCCTCCCGTTTCGTTTTATGTCCGCAACGTCCGCCAGCGCAGCGCACGCCGCTCCAGCAGCAGGATCAGGTGATTGGCGGTGAAGCCGAGCGCCGCCAGCAGGATCAGCCCGGCATAGAGATCGGCGCTGCGGTAGGAGCGCTGCGCAAAGAAGATGTCCCAGCCGAGCCCGGGCAGCGACGACTGCATCTCGGTGACCACGGTAAGGATGAGCGCGATGGCCAGGCTGACGCGCAATCCTGCGATGATGTCGGGCAGCGCCGAGGGCAGCGCGATCTTTTGTAAAAATTGGCGGCGGCCGAAGCCGAGCACGTTCGAGACGTCGCTGAGCTCGTGCTGCACGGTGGAAAAGCCGTGCACGCTGGCCAGCAGCACCGGCCAGATCGCCCCGAAGGCGATGACGGTCAGCGACATGGCGTTCGACAGGCCGAGGAACAGGATAGCGACCGGGATCACCGCCGAGGCCGGCAGCGGGCGGATGAATTCCAGCGTCGGATCGAGCAGGTCGCGCGTCAGCCGCGAGGAGCCGATGGCGGCGCCCAGGATGACGCCGGCAATCGAGGCGAGCAGCCAACCGAACACCATGCGCAGGCTGGTGCCAGCGAGCGACCCCCAGAGCGAGCCGTCTGCCAGGCGATATTCCAGCACGGCGAAGGCGCGCGCCGGCGACGGGAAGAAAATCGGCGAGATCAGGTTGAGATCGGCCAGCAACTGCCATAGCCCGATCAGCGTGAGCGCGAAGGCGAGCGGTGCCAGCCGGGCAAGCGCGAACTGCTTCATCGCGCCGACCCCCACAGCGTGATCGAGCCGGTGCCCACATTGCGCAGGACGGCGTTGAGCAGATAGCCGACCACGCACAGCCAGACGAGTTGCGCATACATCAGGCCAATCTTGAGCTCCTGCGAGGCGAGCGTGAGGCGGTAGCCGAGCCCGCGCGGATTGAGCACGATCTCCACCGTCACCGCTACCACCAGCGAGATCGCCGCCGCCACCCGCAGGCCGACATTGATGCGCGCGAAAGCGGCCGGCAGGATGATGGTCCACATCTGCTTCCAGAACGGCATTTCCAGCACGTCGGCGACGTCGAGCAGGCGCGGTTCGATGGCGCGCACGGCGGCGACCGTCACGATCAGGATCGGCCACACACAGGCATAGGCGACGATGCTGGCCTCCAGCGTCACGCCGAAACCGAACATCATCAGCGCCAGCGGCATGAAGGCGATGGCGGGAATCGGCCGCAGCGCCTCGATGGTGGGGCCGGTGATGCGCTCGACCAGCGGCAACAGGCCGAGCACGGTACCGCAAAGAATACCGATCACCGCCGCGAAGGCGAGCCCCAGCAGCGCCGCCTCGAAGGTCTGATAGGTCGCGATCAAGAGCGAGCCGTCGAGCAGCGCGTGATACCAGGCGATGAAAATGTCGGATGGGCGCGACAGCGACTCCAGGGTCAACAGCCCGGTGCGACTCGCCATCTCCCAGACGCCGAGGAAGAGCACCGGCGCGATTGATCCAAGGAGAAGACGTCGCATCAGCCGTTGCCTCCGTTTCTTGACGCGATGCCGATGCCGCCATGCTGCGCGGACTGATGGCGGGTGAGCAGTTCGAAAAGCCGGTGGCGATGGGCGAGGAAGTGCGAGTTCTCGCGGGTGGTAAGCTGGTTGCGCGGGCGCGGCAGATCGACGTCGATCATTTCGACGATGCGCGCCGGCGCCCCGCCGATCACGGCGACGCGGTCGCCGAGATAGATCGCCTCCTCGAGATCATGGGTGATGAACACCACCGTGGTCTGTTTCTCGGCGGCGAGTTGCAGGATTTCGTCCTGTAAGGCCTGCCGCGTCATGGCATCGAGCGCGCCGAACGGCTCGTCCATCAGCAAGATCTTCGGCTCCTGCGCCAGGCAGCGCGCGATCTGCACGCGCTGCTGCATGCCGCCGGAAAGCTGGCCAGGGAATTTATCTTTGGCGGCGCGCAGGCCCATCTTGGCCAACAATTCGTCGATCACCGCATCCTGCTGGCCCGCCGGTATGCCGCGGGCCTCCAGGCTGAGCGCCACATTGCCGCGCACCGTGCGCCAGGGCAGCAGCGCCTTGGAATAGTCCTGAAAGATGATGGCGCGGTCGCGCGAGGGGCCGGCGATCGGCTGGCCGTTGAACAGCACCTCGCCTTGTGTGGGGCGGAACAGGCCGGCCAGCACCCGCAATAACGTGGTCTTGCCGGAGCCGGAGGAGCCGACGATGCAGAGGAACTCGCCGTCGCGGACGTCAATATTGATGTGATCGAGAACCGTCAGGCCGCCCGCCGACGGCGCGCCGAAGCTTACCGAGAGATCGCGAATCGACAGTGCCGGCACGCCGGACGCATCCGGCTGCGCTGCCACGCCTTGCTTGCGGATCGCCTGCAACCGGGCTTCTCCCCAGGACCGGCTCCCTCTTCAAGCGGGGAGCTTCCCTTTTTATCCGAACTCGTTCATAGTTGAACACGTTCATATAACTGTCAAGCGCGCGGCCCGCTGCCCGGCGTCGCAGCCGCGGAGAGAATTGGAATGACGGTGGTTGCTACAGCGTCCCGCCCGCTGGGGTTGCGCGAGCGAAACAAGCGCGACAAGCTCAAGCGGATCAAGGATGCGGCGCGCGCGCTGTTCGTGGCCAAGGGCTTCGACGACGCCACCATGCGCGAAATCGCGCTGCGCGCCGGCGTCGGGCTTGGCACCATTTTCCTCTACGCCGAAAACAAGCGCGATCTCCTGTTTCTCATCATCAATGACGAACTGGAAGAAGTGACGCACAGGTCGGAAGAGGCGGTCGATGCCAAGGCGGGGCTGATCGACAACCTGCTGGCGGTCGCCAAGCTGCATTACCAGTTCTTCGGCCGCCAGCCGCCGCTGTCGCGACTGGTCCTGCGCGAGATGGCGTTTTACGATTCCGGCGCGCAGGCCGGCCTGTTCCAGAACACGCGCGAGCGGCTGATCAAGCTGTTCGGCCAGATCGTCGGCCTCTCCATGACGCGCAAGGGCGCGGCCTCGCTTGAGGACCCCCAATTCATCGGCTGGACCATCTTCTGCATCTTCCAGGTCGAGCTGCGGCGCTGGCTGTCCAACGACGAAACCGATCTGCGCGCGGGATTGCGCGCGCTCGAGCGGGCGCTTTTGCTGCTCGTCAGCGGCATCAAGGGCACGCGACGGGTTTTGAGGACGCAGCGCAGTCATGCCATGAACTGAGCGGCGGTGACGGCTTGCGCCGGTTCATTACCGGCGCAGGAAATCCTCGATCAGCGTCGCCATCGCGACCGGCGTCTCGTTCATCGGATAATGACCGGCATTGGCGATGACCGAAAGCTCGGCGTTCGGATACCAGCGCATATAGGTTTCCCGCATCAAGGCTTCGTTGTTGGCACCATCGAATTCGCCGACCGTGATCAGGATCGGCACCGGGTTGCCTTCGATTTCGCGATGAAAATCAGAGCGCGCCCAGCTCGGCAGATAACCGCAGAAGGCCTCGTCGCGCGCGATCTTCTTCGGATAGAGCGCGATATGATTGACCCAGCCGCGCGACAACCGCTTGCCGGTGGAGAAGTCGACGATCGCATTGGCGATCTGTGGGTCGTTCACGGCACGCTGGAAGGCGGCATAGGTCTCGGCGTCGAACGGCGCGCCCGAGGCCGGCACCGGCGCGATGGCGACGATCTTGGCGACGCGGGCCGGCGCATCGGCCAGGATGCGTTGCACCACCATGCCGCCCATCGAATGGCCGATCAGGCTGAAGCGCTCGAACTTGAGCTCGTCTGCCAGCGCCAACACGTCACGAGCAATCTCCTCGACGGTATATTCGCCGCGCAGCTCGCGCGAGCCGCCATAGCCGCGGTAGGACGGGCAGACATAAGTGAACTCATTGGGCGAGAGCGCATCATAGAGCGGCGCGTAGGCGGTCTGATCGCCGAACCAACCATGCAGCGCAAAAACACGGTGCGCGCCACGGCCGAACTGGTCATAAGCAAGGAGCGGAGCCATCGGATCACCCTCGGTTATTTGCCGCGCCGCATCTCGCTCGACGTGTTGATCACCGCGTGCAAGGCGCGGGCATACTCGACTGACTTATTGATATCGATCGCCTGCGCATTACGGGCATAATCCTTGACCGCCAGCAAGGCCGGCGTCGGGGCCGCCAACAGGCGCTGCACGAATTTGTCGACTTCCGTATCGAGCGTGGTGGGACGGGTGACGGCGCTGACCGCGCCTA
>JAKAMD010000420.1 GCA_021823875.1 Pseudomonadota bacterium
CGTCCGTCACCCAGCGCCTGGAGAAGGTGCTCGGGTTGATGGAGAGCGAGATCTCCGTGCTGCAGGTGGAAAAGCGCATCCGCACCCGCGTCAAGCGGCAGATGGAGAAGACCCAGCGCGAGTACTACCTCAACGAACAGATGAAGGCGATCCAGAAGGAGCTCGGCGACGAGGACGGCCGCGACGAGCTGGCCGAGCTGGAAGACAAGATCAAGAAGACCAAGCTCTCCAAGGAAGCCCGCGAGAAGGCGCAACACGAGCTCAAGAAGCTGCGCCAGATGTCGCCGATGTCGGCGGAAGCCACCGTCGTGCGCAACTATCTCGACTGGCTATTGTCGATTCCGTGGAACAAGAAGAGCAAGGTCAAGAAGGACCTCAAGCTCGCCCAAGAGATCCTCGATGCCGATCACTATGGCCTGGAGAAGGTCAAGGAGCGCATCGTCGAGTATCTGGCGGTACAGCAGCGCGCCAACAAGCTGACCGGCCCGATCCTGTGCCTGGTCGGTCCGCCGGGCGTCGGCAAGACCTCGCTCGGCAAGTCGATCGCCAAGGCGACCGGCCGCGAATTCGTGCGCGTGTCGCTCGGCGGCGTGCGTGACGAGGCCGAGATCCGCGGCCACCGGCGCACCTATATCGGCTCGATGCCCGGCAAGATCATTCAGTCGATGCGCAAGGCCAAGAGCTCGAACCCGCTGTTCCTGCTCGACGAAGTCGACAAGATGGGCGCCGATTTCCGCGGCGATCCGTCCTCGGCGCTGCTCGAGGTGCTTGATCCGGAGCAGAACCACACCTTCAACGACCACTACCTGGAGGTCGACTACGATCTGTCCAACGTGATGTTCATCACCACGGCGAATACGCTCAACATTCCGCCGCCGCTGATGGACCGCATGGAGATCATCCGCATCGCCGGCTACACCGAGGACGAGAAGGTCGAAATCGCGCGCAAGCATCTCATTCCGCACGCGGTCTCCAAGCACGGCCTGGCGCCGGAAGAGTGGATGATCGACGACGAGGCGCTGCTCACTTTGATCCGCCGCTATACGCGGGAGGCGGGCGTTCGCAATCTGGAGCGCGAACTCTCCACGCTCGCCCGTAAGGCGGTGAAGGAGTTGATGACCTCGAAGCTGAAGTCGATCAACGTCACCGCCGCCAAGCTCGGCGATTACCTGGGCGTGCCCAAGTACCGCTTCGGCGAGGTGGAGGAGATCGATCAGGTCGGCGTGGTCACCGGCTTGGCCTGGACGGACGTGGGCGGCGAGCTGCTCACCATCGAAGCCACGCAGATGCCCGGCAAGGGCCGCATGACGGTCACCGGCAACCTGCGCGACGTGATGAAGGAGTCGATCTCGGCGGCGGCGTCCTATGTGCGCTCGCGCGCGGTCGCCTTCGGCATCGAACCGCCGCTGTTCGACAAGCGCGACATCCACGTGCACGTGCCGGAAGGCGCGACGCCGAAGGATGGGCCGTCGGCGGGCGTGGCTATGGTCACCGCTATTGTCTCGGTCATGACCGGCATTCCGGTGCGCCGCGACGTCGCCATGACCGGCGAAATCACGCTGCGCGGCCGCGTGCTGCCGATCGGCGGCTTGAAGGAGAAGCTCCTGGCGGCGCAGCGCGGCGGCATCAAGACCGTGCTGATCCCGGAAGAGAACGCCAAGGACCTCTCCGAGATCAACGAGTCGATCAAGAAGGGGCTCGAGATCATCCCGGTCTCGCGCATGGATGAAGTGCTGGCGCGCGCGCTCACGCGCAAGCCCGAACCGATCGCCTGGGATGAGGAGGCGGCCAAGCTCGCGGAGAGCGCCGCCGAGAAGACCGCGGTCGACGAGGAGGGCTCCGGTCTGACCGCGCACTAAGCGCAGGCTTCACACTGAAACTGGAAACGGCGCCGCAAGGCGCCGTTTTCGTTTCGGTGCGTGATGAATCCTGGTGGGCGGTGACGGACTCGAACCGCCGACATCCTGCGTGTAAAGCAGGCGCTCTACCAACTGAGCTAACCGCCCTGCAGCCGCTCAATATCGCCGGAGGCGGCGTCGTGGCAAGCGATAGAAAAACGGCAGGCAGAGAGCGTTCGGCTCCCGCGCCTGCCGGTTTCGCCCCGGAGGGTCCGGTCCTGGATGACCGTCAGATCGCTTCCTTCAACTCCTTGGAGGCGCGGAATGCGACCTTCTTGGAGGCTTTGATCTGAATCTGTTCGCCGGTCGCCGGATTGCGGCCCATGCGGGCGGCGCGCTTGCGCACCTGAAGGATGCCGAGCCCGCCGATGCGGATGCGCTCGCCTTTCTTCAAGTGCTTGACGATATTGCCGACGAGATCGCCGAGGACGGCTTCCGCCTGCTTCTTCGACATCTCGTGGGATTCGGCCAACGCCGCGGCGAGATGTTTCAAGGTTACGGTGGTCGGTGTCGGAGCTTTGCCAGGAGCTGTAGCCATCGGTGGAACCCTCCTTGTGAATCCGAAAGGTAGGCTTGAGACGCCAGACCCATTCGCCCGAATAGACGATTCGGGGCCGGTCTGACCATCGATTCCTGCCGATAAATAAGGCTTTTTGGTAATTCAGCCGGGGATGGTGGGGCTGCGCCTTGACTTGGCTTGGGGGGCCATATACCTCCTGCGCACGCCCGCGGGGGCGTAGCTCAGTTGGTTAGAGCGCTGCCCTGTCACGGCAGAGGCCGCGGGTTCGAGTCCCGTCGCTCCCGCCATATTTTCAATCACTTAAGGCCGGTTACGGCCACCGCCGGGTGCCGGCGGTGGGTCGGTTCATCATGCCCGTCTTGGCGGCTTTGTCCGGGCCCGAGGCCCTGTTCTTCGACGTCTTCGGCACCCTGGTGGATTGGCGCATGTCGGTCGCGCGGGAGGCGGAGCGCCTTCTGGCCGCAGAGGGGCATCGCCTGGACTGGGGGGCCTTCGCCGACGCCTGGCGGGACGAATATCACCCCGCCATGGAGGAGGTGTCCTCCGGCCGCATGCCTTTCGCCAAGCTCGACGTGCTGCACCGGCGCAATCTGGAGCGCATCTTGCCGCGCTTCGGCCTCAAGGGACTGGGCGAGGACGTGCTGGCCGAACTGACACTCGCTTGGCACCGGCTTGATGCCTGGCCGGAGGTGCCGGCGGCGCTCAAGCGGCTCAAGCGCAAGTTCAGAATCGCGCCTTGCTCGAACGGCAATATTTCACTGATGGTCGATCTCGCCCGCCGCAACGATCTGCCCTGGGATGCCATTCTAGGGGCCGAGATCGCCGGCGACTACAAGCCAATGCCGCGCGTCTATCTCGCAGCCTGCGAGGCGTTCGATCTCAAGCCGTCGCAATGCATGATGGTGGCGGCGCATTCGCGCGATCTCGCGGCCGCCGCGAGATGCGGACTGC
>JAKAMD010000421.1 GCA_021823875.1 Pseudomonadota bacterium
TCGGATTCTTGGCCGACTCCTCGGCATTCACCTCGTTGGAGGCTTTCAGGCTGGCTTGCATGATTTCGAAGCTGAATGGCCGCAATTGCGTGCCAGCCGCGACCAGACGTTTGAGCGCCTGCGGGTTGCGCGCGTCGTAACGCGCTTGCTCTTCGACATTGGCATAGCCGCATGCCGCCTCGACGATCGCCTTGTAGTTCTTTGGCAGATCGTTCCACTTTGCGAGGTTGACCAGCAGGTGGTTGGTCGTGCCACCCTCCCACCAACCCGGGTAATAGTAATACTTGGCCACCTTGTAGAAGCCGAGTTTCTCGTCGTCGTAGGGGCCGACCCACTCGGCCGCGTCGATGACGCCCTTCTCCAGCGCCGGATAGATGTCGCCGCCGCCGATGAGCTGTGGAACCACGCCAAGCTTGGCCATGGTTTTGCCGGCCCAGCCACCGATACGCATCTTGAGGCCCTTGAGGTCGGCGACCGTCTTGATCTCCTTGCGGAACCAGCCGCCCATCTGCGTGCCGGTGTTGCCGGCCAGAAGAGCCTTTACGTTGTATTTAGTGCCGAACTCGTCGATCAGCTTCTGCCCTTCGCCATCGTAGAACCAAGCGTTTTGCTGACGCGAATTAAGGCCGAACGGGAAGGCGCAGAACAATGCCCAGGTCGGGTCCTTGCCGATGTAATAATACATCGCGGTATGGCCCATCTCGACGGTACCGTTTTGCACCGCATCAAGCGCTTGCAGCGGAGGCACGATTTCGCCGCCGGCGAAGGTCTGAATCTGGAATTTACCGTCGGTGGCTTCCGATACATACTTGGCAATGGTCGTGCAGGCGCCGAAAAGCGTGTCCAGCGACTTGGGCCAACTCGCCGTCATACGCCACTTGAGTTCAGGCATCGACTGCGCGATGGCCGGCTTGGCGATGGCGGCTGCCGCGGCGCCCGCACCCACGGCGGTCAGAAACTTACGGCGTTTCATGCAGATTCCTCCCTCATTGGTGGTGGGATATCATTATAGTCGCCCAAAGTAGCGGCGGAAACCGCCCCCGGATGGCGGCCACAATGCGTCCGAGGCGGTGGAATCGCAAGCCGTTAATTTGTACAGGCTGAGGGACTTAGGCGGGGCCCGGCAGTTTTGCGACGCGTTCGCAGACCGCTCCGCCTCACGCCTCGATCACAATTCTGGGCGCCGGTCGGCCAGGACCGGTTCCGCTGACAAGTTGATCGCGCACCTTGGTGGCGATGTCGCGGTAAATGCGAGCGTGCTCGCCCTCCGGCTCGGTCGCTACCACCGGCAGGCCAGCGTCCGATTTCTCGCGGATGGTCATGTGCAACGGTACCTCCCCGAGGAACGGCACACCCAACCGTTCGGCCTCCTGATGCGCGCCGCCATGGCCGAAAATATCCGAGCGCTCACCGCATTTCGGGCACAGGAAATAGCTCATGTTCTCGACAATACCGAGCACCGGCACGTTCACCCGCTTGAACATGGCGATGCCACGGCGGGCGTCGACCAGCGCGAGGTCTTGTGGGGTCGATACGATGACCGCTCCCTTCAGCGGCACTTGCTGCGCCATGGTGAGCTGGGCGTCGCCGGTACCGGGCGGCATGTCGACCACCATGACGTCGAGTTTGCCCCACTCGACTTCGCGCAGCATCTGAGTGATGGCCGACATCACCATGGGCCCGCGCCAGATCATCGGCGTCTCTTCGTCGATTAGGAAGCCGATCGACATGACAGTCAGCCCGTAACGGCTGATCGGCTTGAGCCGGTTGCCGACAGTCTGCGGCTTCTCCTTGATGGCGAGCAATTTGGGCAGCGAGGGTCCGTAGATGTCGGCGTCCAGCACGCCGACCTTGAGGCCGAGATCGCGTAACCCCAGCGCCAAGTTGACCGCAGTGGTGGATTTGCCGACGCCACCCTTGCCGGAGGCGACCGCGATCACCGCATCGACGCCGGGAATTCCGGCCGGCACGTTGTCGGCCGGATGGGCCGCACGGCGCGGTTGCGCATCTGGCGCGGCCTGCTGGGGACGCGCGCTGACGGCCCCCGCGGCACGCTCGGCAGTCAGGGCGACCAGCGCCGACTGTACGCCGGGTACCGCGCGCACGGCGGCCTCCGCTGCCTGGCGTACCGGCTCCCAGCCCTTCACGGCTGCGGCGTCGACCGTGATCGAAAAAAACACTTTGCCGTCGCTGACGACGATGTCGGACAGGACCTTGGCGTCCGTGAGGGCCGCACCGCCGGGGCTCACCACATTCGCCAGCGCCGCCAGAACCTGTTCCTTGCTCACCGCCATGTCGTCCATCCTTTTCCCACGCCCTGACCGGGCGTCCGCGCCGCCACCATAGGCATGGACGCGGGAGGGTCAATGCAGACCTGGTCGGCTATATGGTTGACGCGCCTGCCGGCACGGGTGACCTATGGGGCATAGTCGGCAGTACGGGCCGGCCTATGCGTGAAATCGAGAATTGAGGAGGGAAACTATGGCGAAGGTGGCTTTTCTGGGCTTGGGCGTCATGGGCTTTCCCATGGCCGGATACCTCAAGAACAAGGGTGGCCACGAGGTGACGGTCTACAACCGCACCGCCGCCAAAGCCGAGGCCTGGGTCAAGCAATACGGCGGCAAGTCCGCCTCGACCCCAAAGGCGGCGGCGCAGGGCCAGGATTTCGTCATGTGTTGCGTCGGCAACGACAACGACCTGCGCGAAGTGACGCTGGGCGCCGAAGGTGCCTTTCAGGCGATGGGCAAAGGCACGATCTTCGTCGATCACACCACGGCTTCGGCGGAAATTGCCCGCGAGCTTTACGCCGCGGCGCAGAAGAGCGGCTTCGATGCGATCGACGCGCCGGTGTCGGGTGGCCAGGCCGGCGCCGAGAACGGCGTCCTGACGGTGATGTGCGGCGGCGATGCCGCACCGTTCGCGCGGGCCGAGAAGGTGATCGCCGCCTACGCGCGCGCCTGCAATCTGATCGGCGACGCCGGTGCCGGCCAGCTTTGCAAGATGGTCAACCAGATCTGCATCGCCGGCCTGGTGCAGGGCCTTTCCGAGGCACTGCACTTCGCCAAGCGCGCCAATCTCGACGTCGAAAAGGTGATCGCGACGATCTCCAAGGGCGCGGCGCAATCCTGGCAGATGGAGAACCGCTACAAGACCATGGCTGCCGGCAAGTTCGATTTCGGCTTCGCGGTCGAGTGGATGCGCAAGGATCTCGGCATCTGCCTCGGCGAGGCGCGCAACAACGGCGCGCATCTGCCGGTCACCGCTTTGGTCGACCAGTTCTATTCGGAAGTGCAGGCGATGGGCGGCAAGCGCTGGGATACGTCGAGCCTGATCGCGCTCTTGGAGAAGTAAACGGCCCTCGAATTC
>JAKAMD010000422.1 GCA_021823875.1 Pseudomonadota bacterium
ATCGCCGGCGTTTCAACCGGCTCGAAGCCGTAGCGCTCGAATTGAAGGCGGATCGCCTCGACCATCTGGCGCGTGGCGGCGATCTCGGCCGGCCCGCGGTCGGCGAGGCCGCGCGGCAGGCGGGCTTTCAGCTTCTGCGGCTTGGGTTTTTTCTCGGCCATCGGCTGGTGCACAAAACTGTTGCAGTCGAGCGGGTGGTAGCAGCCAGTTCCCGCTTTGTCATTACCGGTGAAAGGCGTTAATGCAATGGCCACCGGCCCGGCTTTGCGGGCCGCAAATGTTCTGTCAGTGAGGCGGCCATGGCCCAGGCGAAGACATCACCCGTCAGCGTTCCCAACGATCTCGAACCCTATTGGCTGCCGTTTACGCCCAACCGCGCCTTCAAGACGCGCCCGCGCCTGATCTCCGGCGCCAAGGACATGCACTACGTCGCGCCCGACGGCCGTCGGCTGCTCGACGGCTCCGCCGGCCTCTGGTGCACCAATGCCGGCCATAACCGCGATCCCATCGTCAAGGCGATCCAGGCGCAGGCGGCCGAGCTCGACTACGCGCCGGCCTTCCAGTTCTCGCACCCCAAGGCCTTCGAACTGGCGAGCCGCATCGCCGCGCTCGCCCCCGGCGACCTCGACCACGTGTTCTTCTGCAATTCCGGCTCGGAGGCAGTCGACACTGCGCTGAAGATTGCGCTCGCCTATCACAATGTGCGGGGCAATGCGTCGCGCGTGCGGCTGATCGGCCGCGAGCGTGGCTATCATGGTGTCGGCTTCGGCGGCGTCGCGGTCGGCGGCATCGTCGCCAACCGCAAGCAGTTCGGCACACTGCTGGTGGGCGCCGACCACCTGACCTCGACCTATAACCGGGCCGAGCAGGCCTTCACCGCCGGTGAGCCGGAGTGGGGTGCGCATCTGGCCGACGAGCTCGACCGGCTGGTGGCGCTGCACGACGCTTCCACCATCGCGGCGGTGATCGTCGAGCCGGTGGCCTGCTCGACCGGCGTGTTGGCGCCGCCCAAGGGCTATCTGCAGAAGCTGCGCGCGATCTGCGACAAACACGGCATCCTGTTGATCTTCGACGAGGTGATCACCGCCTATGGCCGGCTCGGCCACGCCTTCGCCGCCGAGCGCTATGGTGTCGTGCCCGACATGATCACCTTCGCCAAGGGCATCACCTCAGGCGCGGTGCCGATGGGCGGCGTGCTGGTGCGCAAGGGCGTCTATGACGCTTTCATGAAAGGTCCGGAGCACGTCATCGAGCTGTTCCACGGCTACACCTATTCGGCGCATCCGCTCGCTTGCGCCGCCGGCCTCGCCACGCTCGACCTCTATCGCGACGAGGACCTGTTCGCCCGCGCCAAGAAGCTGGAACCGATGTGGTACGAGGCCGCCATGGGGCTCAAGGGTCTGCCCAATGTGCTCGATATCCGTCCGGTCGGCCTCACGGTCGGCATTGACCTCGCCAGCAAGCCGGACGGCGCTGGCAGGCGCGGCTACCAGGCGCTCGATGCCGGCTATTTCGAGCACGATTTCATGTTCCGCGCGGTCGGCGACACGCTGGCGCTGTCACCCCCGCTGATCGTGAGCGAGGCCCAGATCGGCGAGATGTTCGACAAGCTCGCCAAGATCATCAAGGCGGTCGCCTAGCCTTCATCGCGCTTGTCTCGTCTGAGCGGGCGTGCGCTACCCAACGAGCCGGCGGTCATTGTCGCTGATAATGACGGCCGGCTCGTTTGATTCCGATTGCCAGCCGAATGGGCCGCCGGGCTCGGCGACAGGGCCGTCAATAACCGGCATTTATTATGACATCGCCGTGACGCGATCCGGCCAATCCACTTCGGATCGGCGCGTGTTTCCTTCAAACCACACTAAGTCGCGCATTGCTGCGAAGCTGACGCTTATTGATCGCTGTGCCACTCAAATACCTTGCGGGATTCGCGCGAATCAGAATCAATGACAACTCTCGAGCGAAAAAAACAAGCAGTATTGCGTCGTATCCCCAACCAGATTTGCGAGGGCTTCGATGACGATTGAAATACCGGATCGCGCGCCAACCGCGCATGTAATCGTTGTTGGCAACGAAAAGGGAGGCTCGGGCAAATCAACGGTTGCCATGCACTTGGCGATTGCCCTGCTCAAGCAAGGACAGCGCGTCGCGACCATCGATCTCGATGCGCGGCAACGCAGCCTCACCAACTACGTCGAAAACCGGCGGGCCTGGGTGCGGCACATCGCCCGCGACCTTGAGAGTCCCGCCCATGTCTGCCTGGGCGACAAGGTCGATATCGCAGACGGTGACGCCGCCGCGAGGGTGCTCGCCGACGCGATCGACACGCTGGCGGGCAACAACGACTACATCATCATCGATACGCCCGGCCACGACAGCCTGCTGACGCGGGTCGTGCATGCCTTGGCGAATACCTTGATCACGCCGATGAACGACAGCTTCGTCGATTTCGATGTGCTCGGCACCGTCGATCCGGCGACCTTCGGCGTCACCGGCAGCGGGCACTATGCGCGGATGGTGCAAGAATCGCTCGGCCAGCGCGAAAGCTTCGGTCAGCCCAGCACGAATTGGATCGTGTTGCGAAACCGCGTGTCGATGCTCGGTTCGCGTAACAAGCGCCTGGTCGAAGAAGGCTTGCAGGAACTGTCGCGCCGGCTCGGGTTCCGCTACGTCGAGGGCTTGGCCGAACGCTTGATCTTCCGCGAGTTCTATCCGCGCGGCCTCACCGCCATGGACGATCTCGATGCGCGCACGCTCGGCACGCGCCCGACCCTGTCGCATGCCACCGCGCGCATGGAAGTCGAGAGCCTGCTGAGCGCCATAGGGTTGGTCGATGCCTCGGCCGGCGACGAAGCGGACGCGGAAAAACGCGACGCGGCCTGAGCGAGACGTTCCGTCAGGCAGCCTGAACATCAAACGACCGGCCGCGGATCGCGGCCGGCCGTATCATTTGGGGCCGGCGGGCTTGAACGGACGAAGGCGGACGGTTCCGTTGTTGACGGCCGGATTCAGGGGCGGCGCATCGTCCTGCCGCGCCGCTAGAGCGTTTCCAGGCGAAGTGGGAACCGGTTCGCCGTCCGGAAACGCGATAAAATAAAAACTTAGAAAACGTTCGTCGTTTCTATGAAACGGTGAACGTGTCTAGCGCGCCTTGAGGATGGCCCAGCCGACCGTGACATGGCCGGGCCCGCGCCGGTAGGGCAGGATGAAGGACGGCTGCACCACGGCGCCGGCCGCGATCTCCTTGAACTTGTCCGGCAGCGTGTGCGGGTCATTGTCGGTCCACACCACCGCCGCGCCCCGGCGCCTGAGATCGGCGAGATCGATCCACGGCGCGCGCTTGGGCTCGCCGTCGACCAGATTGC
>JAKAMD010000423.1 GCA_021823875.1 Pseudomonadota bacterium
GGACAGATAGAGGTGCGAACGGTCAGAGCTGAAAAATGAAAGCTTGAGCGTGATCGGCTCGGCTGCGACAAACGCCGGAAGCAGAACGAGCACGAAGACAATCAGACGCAGGACGCTGGTAATCATGCCCGTCCTCGGTGACAGCTAAGCCGAGCGAAGCCGCACGTCCACTGCTTAAGGCCAACCATTCTTTTTCTGCGGCCTCGCAGAAGAGCGTCACCTCTACCAGAAACTCCCTGATTTATTCGTCTTCCGGAGCGACGCTTTTTATCGATGTTCGAATTAAACCGATCACTATCCAATCAAGGTAGTATCATTCTGCGCTGCGACGAAACTTGCCGTTTGCGCAGTACCCGGACACCATGCGTCTGAGCCAAGGGTACTTCCCCGCATCCACAGGGACTGGGCCTCCGCTTGAGAATCTGCCCTCCGAATGCGCATGATTTGGCCGGAGGGCCGCGCGTGATTCCGGATCCAGGGCGGCTATCGGCCCGATAACCAGCTTTCAACGAGGAAACGAATGCCCGACGCCTTGCATCTCCTGCAGACCCGCCGCTCGGTAAAGCCGATCGAGTTGACCGGTCCAGTGCCGAGCGCGCCCGAGATCGAGACGCTGGTAACCATCGCGGCGCGGGTGCCCGATCACGGCAAGCTTGCCCCCTGGCGCTTCATTGCGTTCTCAGGCGACGGCGCGGCCGCGGCCGGGGCGACCATCGCCGAGGTCTTCAGTGCAAACCACCCCGAGGCCACGCCCGACCAGATCGAATTCGAGCGCAAGCGGCTGACCCGCGCGCCGCTAGTGATGGCGGTCATCAGTCGCGCCGGCCCGCACGCGAAAATTCCGGAATGGGAACAGCAATTGTCGGCCGGCGCCGCCTGCATGAACTTGGTGACGGCGGCGCATGCACTTGGCTATGCCGCGAGCTGGATTACCGAATGGTATGCCTACGACCGACGCGTGCTCGATCGGCTGGGGCTTGCCCCCAACGAGCGTATCGCCGGCTTCGTCCACATCGGGCGTGCATCCAAGCCGCCCGAGGAACGTGAGCGGCCCAAGCTCGCCGACGTCCTCACTTATTTCAAAGGCTAAGTTTCAAAGGCTGAGCCAGCCCAGTTTCGATCAAGATGACAAGCGCTGCGGCCGTGCGGCAACTGACCCCAGCGGGCCGATCGACGCTGGCGCGATCACCGAGCAGCATCGACGCCCTCATACACCCCAACGCGCCGCCTTTTTTGGCCTTTTTTGAAACGGAACCGAACTATCATTGGCCAAAATGGCCGTTCTGGTCACGTTTTGGTCAAAAGGTTCCGGCAATAGCGTTTTTCACCATACTGAACCGTAATGCTTGTTCCGACACCGGCCCGGTTCGATCATGAACCTTGGACCAGGGGAGATGCGATTTTGGTCTTCGAAGGCTTTTTCGCGCGCATGCGTAACGGCGACTGCTCCGCCGAAGCCACCACCGCATCAATAAAACCGACCGCCACGCGGCCGACCATCGGACTCGCACTCGGCGGCGGCGCCGCGCGCGGCTTCGCCCATATCGGCGTCATGCGCACCCTGATCGCTCACGGCATCGTGCCCGACGTGATTGTCGGGACCTCGATCGGCGCGGTGGTCGGTGGCTGCTATGCGGCGCACCATCTCGACACCTTGGAGACCTGGGCGCGCGGGCTGACGGTGCGCGGTGTGCTCGGCTACCTCGATGTCAGCCTGTCGGGCTCGGGCCTGATCCGCGGCGGCCATCTCGCACGCGAGCTCGAGGAGCAGCTCACCGATGCGCGTATCGACGATTTGCCGCTCCGCTTTGCCGCCATCGCCACCGAATTCGACACCGGCCACGAGATCTGGCTGACGCGTGGACGGCTGGCGGAAGCCTTGCGCGCCTCCTACGCACTGCCCGGCATTTTCCCGCCCGTACGCCTCGGCGGACGCTGGCTGGTGGATGGCGCGCTGGTCAATCCCGTGCCGGTATCGGCCGCACGTGCCCTCGGCGCGCGGCTGGTGATCGCGGTCAATCTCAATTCCGATTTATTCGGACGCGGCACCATCATCGCGAGCCACGGCTCCGACGACGAAGACGAGGAAGCCGCGCTGGCGGCGGCGGCCAAGCCGAACGGCCTGCGCGGCATCTTCAGCCGCGACCGCGCGCTTCGCCGGCGCATCCTCGGCCGGCGTGGCCGTCCGGGTATCCCGACCGTGATGATCGAGGCCTTCAACGTAATGCAGGACCGCATCACGCGCGCGCGGCTCGCCGGCGATCCGCCCGATGTGCTGATCAGTCCGCGGCTCGGCGGCGTCGGCTGGTTCGATTTCCACCGTGCGGCCGATGCGATCGCCATCGGCACCGAAGCGGCGGAAAAAGCGTTGCCTGCGGTGACCGAAGCGGTCGCCGTGCTGTCGCAAGCCTATGACAGCAATGGCGGCTGAAGCGCGCGCCAAACGAACCGTTCAGGCCGTGCGGATGTAATCGCGCATCGCTTCCTGCTCGCGTTCGAATTCCTCGACGCGCTGCTTGACCACGTCGCCGATCGAGATGAGGCCTATCAGGCGGCCCTGCTCCAGCACCGGCAGATGGCGGAACTTGCCTGTGGTCATGCGTTCCATCAGGCTTGCGATGTCATCATCCGGGCCGCAGGTCTCCACCTCGCGCGTCATCACCTGCCCGACCGGCAGGCTGAGCGCATCGCTGCTGCGTTCGGCCAGCACCCGCACGATATCGCGCTCCGATATGATGCCGGCCAGACGCTCTCCCGCGCCGCGAACCACCAAGGCGCCGATGCGGTGCGCGGCCAGAAGCCGGACCGCCGCCGCAAGATTGGCCGTGGGTTCAATACTGACAATGTCGCCGCCCAAGTTATGAGACTTGGCGGCCAGAATCGTCTTCACGTTCATGGCAGCCTCCCTCGCGCGCGATTCCGACGTCGGATCATGCGCCATCCAGCAAGGCCCGGGCTTCGCGGGAGGGACCCGCAGCATTCCGGGTCAGACCTAACGTTCGACCCCGTGCAACGGTTCCATCAATCGAAAATCGCTGACGCAAATTGCTGCGTCCGCGTTTTTCAATGATGCATTGCACCAATGTCGCGCGACTGTGGTGAACGCGGCACCGGATCGAACCAGGAAAACAGCAACAGGCCGGCCAGGAAACCGCCGATATGCGCCTGCCAGGCCACCACTTGGTTGGCGCCCACGCCGGGGACCGGCAGCGTGCTAAAGCCGAACAATATATTGATGCCGAACCACACCACCAGGAAAGCCAGCACCGCCGGCTCGCGCAGCACGCCGGAAAGCGGCACCGCCGGCACCTGGTAATCGCTGTGCCCACCGCTGCGCCAGAAGCTCAGCGGACCGCC
>JAKAMD010000424.1 GCA_021823875.1 Pseudomonadota bacterium
CCGCGGCTGCGACCGAATTCACCGGCGCGGCGAAATCGATCCATGAAATGGAAATCTACATCGGCATCCTGATCGGCGCGGTGACGTTCACCGGCTCGGTGATCGCCTTCGGCAAGCTTTCGGGCAAGATCGGCGGCAAGACCCTGCTGCTGCCGGGCCGACACTGGCTGAACCTCGCCGGCCTGCTGGTGGTGATCTGGTTCGGGCGCGAGTTCCTGCACGCCGAATCGATCGACGCGGGCATGATGCCGCTGGTGGTGATGACCGTGATCTCGCTGCTGTTCGGCATCCACATGGTGATGGCGATCGGCGGCGCCGACATGCCAGTGGTGATTTCGATGCTCAACAGCTACTCCGGCTGGGCGGCGGCGGCGACCGGCTTCATGCTGTCCAACGATCTGTTGATCGTCGTCGGCGCGCTGGTCGGCTCCAGCGGCGCGATTCTGTCTTACATCATGTGCCGCGCGATGAACCGCAATTTCATCAGCGTGATCGCCGGCGGATTCGGCTCCGAGGGCGGCGCGCCTGCGCCTGCGGGCGGCGTGCAGCCGGCGGGCGAAGTCAATCCCATCCTGGCCGCGGAGACGGCGGAACTGCTGCGCGAAGCCAAGAACGTCATCATCGTGCCGGGTTACGGCATGGCCGTGGCGCAGGCGCAGCACACGGTCTATGAGATCACCAAAGTCCTGCGCGACAAGGGCGTCAACGTGCGCTTCGGCATCCACCCGGTGGCGGGGCGCATGCCCGGGCACATGAACGTGCTGCTGGCCGAGGCCAAGGTGCCCTACGACATCGTGCTGGAAATGGACGAGCTGAACGAGGACTTTCCCGACACCGACGTCGCCATGGTGATCGGCGCCAACGATATCGTGAACCCGGCAGCCGAGGAAGACCCGTCGAGCCCGATCGCCGGCATGCCGGTACTGCAGGTGTGGAAGGCCAAGACCTCGATCGTGATGAAGCGCAGCATGGCCACTGGCTATGCCGGCGTCGACAATCCGCTGTTCTACAAAGACAACAACCGCATGCTGTTCGGCGATGCGAAGAAGATGCTGGACGAGGTGCTGGCCGCGCTGAAAGCCTGAGCGCCGCATTGAAACATGCATTGAGAAATCTCTTGTTTCACTGGCCCCGGAGCCGCATGCTCGTATTATCCGTGCAAATTAGATGGCAAGCATCTAAAATGCAAGGCTATGTACCCACGACTTCTCGCCCAGCGGCTGCATGACCTGGCAAGCAGGTTCCCGGCCGTAGCCATCCTCGGCGCGCGCCAGGTCGGGAAAACCACCCTGGCGCGGTCGCTGTTTCCCGAGGCGCGGTACTTCGACCTCGAAGATCCATTGACCGCGTCGCGGTTTCGCGACGATGCGCGCTTCGCGCTCGATGCCGCGCCGCAAGCGACGCTGATTCTCGACGAAGCGCAGGCCGTACCCGCGCTGTTCCCGGCGTTGCGCGGGGCCATCGACGCGCAGCGTGCGCGCAATGGCCGCTTTATATTGCTCGGCTCCGCCCAACCCCGGCTGATACGCGCCATCGCCGAATCGCTTGCCGGTCGCATCGCGACCGCGGAGCTCGATCCGCTCGCCTGCTGTGAGGCGGCGCTTGGGGACGTTGGGGATTTGCGCCAGGACTGGCGTTCGCTGTGGCTGAAGGGCGGGTTTCCGGACGCCCTTCGCGGCAACTTCCGCGAGTGGTGGGAGGCGTACCTGCGCATGCTGGTTGAGCGCGACCTGCCCCAATATGGCGTATCCGCGGACGCCGTATTTCTGCGCCGGCTGCTGACCATGCTCGCGCATCAGAACGGCGGCCTGTTCAACGCCTCGGTGATCGGCGCATCGCTCGGCGTTTCCTATCACGCGGTGCAGCGCCACATGGACGTGCTTGAAGCGGTGTTTGTCGTACGTCGTCTCGCGCCCTGGTTTCGCAATGTGGGCAAGCGGCTGACCAAGTCTCCCAAGGTCTATTTGCGCGATACCGGCCTGCTCCATCATTTGCTCGGCATCGGCTCGCATGCGGAGTTGGACGCCCATCCTTCGCGTGGCGCGAGTTGGGAAGGCTTTGTCATCGAGGACATCCTGCGCCGCGAGCGCGTGGCGCGGCCGGACGATTCGCGCCCCTGGTTCTGGCGCACCGCTGCAGGCGCGGAGATTGACCTGCTTCTTGATCGGGGCAATAGCCGCGTCGCCGTGGAAATCAAAGCGGGGCGTGCCGGCGATGCGCGCGCGCTGCGGGTACTGCGCGAAGCACTTCCGGACGTGGGTGCCGCGAGGGCCTGGATAGTGGACCAGGCACCGGGTATGGAACTGCTTGAACCTTCGATCGCGCGCGTGGGCTTCGAGCAGATCATCGGCGGTACCCCCTGAGCGCGCTGATATTGGAGAGCCGCGATACCACAACCTCGGAGCGAAAGTGCCCGTTCTGTTCCCGAAGGCTTTCCGAGCAGGGGGCGGTGCAATTTTGCGTCGGCCATCCGCGGCAACGGCCCTGAGCATGCGATAATCTCTGCAAAGATAGAAGCCGATCGAGCCGCTTCAACAAGGAGGAGAAAAATGAGTCACGGACGCACTGTGGCGAACCTGCTGCGCCTGGCATCCATTGCCGCGATGTTTTTGGCCGCGTGCGGTTCGGCGATGGCGGGCGATGGCGCGACCGCCCCGGCCGTATTCGGCATTCCGCTCGATTTCATCCTGTTTGCGCTGACCCTGCTCGGGGTGGCGCTGTTTCACAACCATACTCTGCGCGTCGGCTTGACCGGGCTTGCGGTCATTACCGTGTACAAGCTGCTGTTCACCGGGTTCAAGGACGGGCTCGGCATCCAGGGCCTGATCTCGCATTTCGGCCACGAATGGGTGATCCTCATCAATCTGCTGTGCCTGCTGCTCGGCTTCTCGCTGCTGTCGCGGCATTTCGAGAAAACGCATATTCCGGCGGTGCTGCCGCGCTTCCTGCCGCACGACTGGAAAGGCGGCTTCATCCTGCTGGTGATGGTGTTCGTGCTGTCGTCCTTCCTCGACAACATCGCCGCGGCGCTGATCGGCGGGGCAATGGCGCATACGCTGTTTCGCGCCAAGGTGCATGTGGGTTATCTCGCCGCCATCGTCGCCGCTTCGAACGCGGGCGGTTCGGGCAGCGTGGTCGGCGATACCACCACGACCATGATGTGGATCCACGGCGTGGCTCCGAGTGCGGTGTTCCACGCTTACGCCGCGGCGGCGGTGGCGCTGGTGGTGTGCGGCATCCCGGCGGCGCTGCAGCAGCACAAGTATTCGCCGATCATCAAGCACGAGCACAGCCATATCCGCATCGACTGGCCGCGCGTCGGCATCGTCGCCCTGATCCTCGTCTGCGCCA
>JAKAMD010000425.1 GCA_021823875.1 Pseudomonadota bacterium
TCGGTTTCGATTCGCTGAAAGAGCAGATCAACACCGCCCGCTGCGGCAAGACGAGCTGCTGACCACGCCTTCCCTGAGTTGAACGCCCCGCCGCGAGAACCTGTCGCGGCGGGGTGTTCTTTTTTTTCACTGTTCGATGTCGGCATGCCACGGGCCGGCCGGATGCCAGCCGGACACGCGGGTGCCGGCGAGCATGCCGAGATAGATCACGGCGTCGGCTGGGCGCGCGCCGCGCACCACCATGATCCGGTCGCCCGATCGGAGGATCGACAGCGTACGGCCGCCGCACGCCCAGCCGGTGCAATGCGTCACATCGAAGACATTGCTGTCGCCGCGGCGGGTCCATATCTGCGTCCCGGCAAGATACTGCACGCGCCATACACGACCGGGCGGATCCTTCGTCCAATTGGCCGCTTTCGATTCGACGGCGCTCGGCCATGTCATATTCGGCGCGAGAAATGCATTCATGGCCAGTTCAGGCGTGCACGTCCCGGCGCGCCGCATCACGCATAAATCCTCCGAACCCGGTGCCGAAAAACATTTCTGAACGTGGAAATCTTTGGCAAAATCGGGAACCGATGAGCGTGCGGCCACGACAGCGTTGAAACTTGCGCTTGAGGCGATGAGATTTCGCGGCGTCGTGCGGTGATCAAAGGAATAGAACGGAACATCGCGGTGCAGATACGCATAACCGCCAGTGGCGAACCACCAGTCGTCATAGAAGAGGACGCCGCACAGGTCCGGCGCTTTCGCCAGCGCGAATGACGCCATGATCTCCGGGCGCGCTGTGTACCACCAGTCGTGAAATGTTCCCGTGAAAGCCAACGCGGCCGAAGCTGCCACCCATAGCAAGGCCGTCGCGGACACAAGCGCACGATGCATCATCGGTGCAAGACGGTGGCGGGCCATTTCCAAAAGATCGGCCGCGCCCATCGCCGCGACGATAACCAAACACGCAAAGGCCGGAAAAACGAACCGATATTCCTTATGCGGGATCGCCGAATGAACGACAATGATGACGATCGCGGCCACGATCCACATCGCCGACGCGCGTCCCCGCACAATGATGAGCGCCCACAGCACCGGAAACGCATAGCGCCATTGCACAATCAGCCAGCGCGCATAGGCGCCCGCGGGCGCGGTGCCAAAACTCGACGCCACGCCTTCGAAGAGATTGGCCTGCACGGCTGCCACGTAGCTGTGGAAAAAGCCGCCCCACACCAGCCGGTCCGCTATGCCGAACACGACGAGCGGTATCAATCCGCCGAGCGCCATTGGCCACCAGCGCGCGCGCAGCTGCAACCGCCCAATCCAAAGCGCGACCACAAACAGTCCCGGCCCCAATTGCAGGCGCAGCATCAGGGCTAGGCCGAGGCAGAAGCCGATCGCAGCCAACCGGCGCCATGTGAGCTGGGCGTCCGGCACGGAGGCAACCGACAGGCCGACCAGCAGCACGGTGGTTGCAACGGCGTCGGTCAGTGGCCGGTCGGCGAAATAGACGATCTCGAACCAGGTGGCCGCGACCAGGCCGGCGATCAACGCATGCGTTGCGCTGGTGCGTCGGCCCATCCGATAGACGGCGGCCACCGCCACCAATGACGACAAGGCCAGCAACAGCCGCGCCACAAGGAGATAGCCTTCCGGTCCGCCGACGAGCGGCGCGGACAAACGAAAAACGCTGGCAAGGATCACCGGCAGCACTGGCGATCGGATGCCGAAGATGAATTCCCACGGCACGATCCCGTAGCCGAAGGCCAACCGATGCGCCTGCTCGAAAAGCTGAAAGTTCTCATCCGGGTGATGCAAACTGGGAAACGCCAGCACAGCCGCGACCCGCACCACCAGGGCCAGGCCCAGCACGCCCACCATCATCCAATCGGGCCCGCCGTCGCCCCGGTCTTGCGCGGACTTGCCGGCCCTGGCCGGAATTTCATCGGATGTCATAAAAGCGTCCCGCGGCGTCCATCGTCCGGAAGTGAAAATCGCGCACCGGCCTCGCGCCGTCGGCAGCGAAGCGGCGGCCCGTGACTTGATCGCGATTCGCCCCACCTGCGCAAAGCGGTCGCTCCGTCCTAAGCCCCATGGCAAGATCGGCCGCAGCTCTTTAGACATTTCCAACCGGCTGCCCAACGGCGCCGGACCAGGAGGTTTGGCATCACACCGGCAGCGGATCGGGCGGCATGTACACCTTCGGAATGGAAGAAGAATATTTCGTGTTCGACGCGGGTACGCGCCGCGCCGTGCACCGTTTCGACAAGCGTTTCCTGGTGGGCGCCCGCAAGGCGCTCGGTGACCGCGTCACCACCGAGATGCTGCAATCGCAGATCGAGGTAGCCACGCCGCCTTGCGATACTGCGCAAGAGGCCCGCGCGCATCTTGCGCATTATCGCCGCGCGCTGGGCGAGGCCGCCGCCGCGCGCAAGCTCGGGCTCGCCGCCATGGGCACCTTCCCGCTCGCCTTCTGGCCGGAGCAGAGCGTCACGCCCAAGGCGCGCTACGGGCCGATCATGGACGACCTTCAGATGATCGGCTACCGCAACATGCTGTGCGGCATGCACGTGCATGTCGAAGTGCCGGACGTCGACGCCCGCATCAATCTGATCATGCGGCTGTCGCCCTATCTGCCGCTCTTGCTCGCGCTCTCGACGTCCTCGCCGTTCTGGCAGGGCCACCTCACCGGCCTGTGCGGCTATCGGCTCGCAGCCTATGACGAGTTGCCGCGCACCGGCTTGCCCGAGCTGTTCCGCACCAACGAGGACTACAACGAATATGTGGCCGCCCTCACCGGCGCCGGGATCATTCCGGACGCGAGCCATATCTGGTGGGCCATGCGACCCTCGCCGAAATATCCGACCCTGGAGCTGCGCGTCGCGGACAGTTGTACGCGGCTCGACGATGCCGTTGCGATCGCCACGCTGTTCCGCTGCCTGGTGCGTGCGCTCGACCGCAACCGCAGCATCAATGCCGGGTTCGACCGGGTCGGCCGCGCCATCACCAAGGAGAACAAGTGGCGCGCCCAGCGCTACGGCATCGCTGCCACCTTCGTCGACCCGTTCTCGCACCGGCCGATAAATGCCCGCTCCTGGCTCGGGCAGGTGCGCGAGTTCATCGCCGGCGACATCGACGTCTTCGGCTGCGCCGCCGAAATCGCCCGCCTCGACGCTATCCTGGCCGAGGGCACCAGCGCCGACCGCCAGATCGACCTTTTCACCCGCGCCCGCGAAGCCGGCGGAAGAAGGTTAACGGCGCTTAAAGAGGTGATCGACTGGGCCGCCGCCGAAACAGCGGCGGTGTAACTTAAAACCGCCATTCCGGCCCCTGCCGGCCGGCCGCGCCCCCGGAAATCAAGG
>JAKAMD010000426.1 GCA_021823875.1 Pseudomonadota bacterium
ACATTCCCCTGCGGGAACTGACTCGGCGCTTGCGCGAGCTTCCGAGGGGGCGTGAGATCGTCGCGTACTGCCGCGGGCCACACTGCGTACTCGCCTTCGAAGCGGTCGCGCTGCTGCGCGAAAGAGGGTACGCGGTTAGGCGCCTGCAGGACGGTTTCCCGGAATGGAAGGCGGCCGGCCTGCCGGTTGGTCGCACGAACGTCGCACCGTAGGGCCGCGACCGGGATCGGGAGCACACGTGCCGCATGGCGCTCCTGCGCGGAATTTGCCGCCGGACGTGACAATCGATATTCACGATGCAACGATCCTGGATCCATGCGCCTCGGGGTCTGCTCCGCGTACGATCGCGCCGGCCTCTTTGCCAAGCACTTCGACGAATCGGCGCCGCGGCCCGAAAGTCCGTTCGAACCGCGAGTCGCGGCGCTCAGCACGGAACGAAGTCATGCGGCGCGGATCGAACACGATGTGAGAATCGACGGCCGCTCGCTCGATCATGCCAACCTCGAACCGCTTCGGCTCATGGCGGTCCGCCGGGTATACGAGGGCGAGGACCCCGGTTCGTGGACCCGTGCGATCGTGGCGCCGTTGATCGAGCGGAGCTTCGACATCGCTTTGTGGCGGCAACAGACCTATCCGGCGCCTGACCAGAAGCCCGCAGGACGAATCGAGCAACGGCCAGCCAACGTTCGCGATGATCCAAGGCTCGTCCGATCAGGCTTCCAGGCGCCTTACGTCACCTGTATCGGTGACTGCCGAACAACCGTTTTTTTTGCGGACTACCGCAATGGCTCGTGATCACCCCTTCGGAAATCTTGAACATGACCCGTTCCATTAAGCGCAGGTGCACCACCATCGCCACACTCGGCGTGACCATCGGAATGGCCTCTGGAGCAGCCGTTTCCGCGAGCATGGCCGGCTCGCGTGGCATGCCAATGGGCACGATGCCGAAGAACCTTCCAAAGGCTGGCAAGCCGATTGCTTTCGAGGCGGCACAGCCGCTGATCGAATACAGCAATTCAGCCGGCATGCGGATGGGCCACGGGAGGCGCAAAGCCGTCATGTTCGAGGGGCGGAACATCCACATCGTGATGGTGGCCGTGGAACCAGGATCCCCGGATCAGACATTTGAGATCCACCGGCTCGCCGATCCGGTAATAGCGGTCTCGGCGGGCGCGAAGATCACGTTGACGCTGCTGAACATGGATTATGGTGGGACCATGATTCATGGGGTGGTCATCGGCAAGGCCGGGCCACCCTATAAGACAATCGTCACTGTGCCCGTCGCCGGGCAGATCGCCGAAATACCCTTGACGATGCCGCGGACGTCGCAATCCTTCAGGACGTCCAACTACTTCGTCGGCACGACTACGTTCCAGGCGCCGTCATCTCCGGGGCGCTATTATTATTTTTGCCAAATGCCCGGACATGCGAAGTCCGGCATGTACGGTCAGTTCGTAGTCATGCGGTGAGGTGCCCTCGAGACGACGATGCCGCGAGGTCGAACGCGTAAAGTCCCGCTCGCGCTGGGTCATCGATCAATTGCCGGAATTTGACGGGCACGACCGGGTCCGACTCGCCGTCTGCCGAGGTCGCCATCTATTCTACACGCGAGCGGCCAGCACCGCCGCGTGCAAGAAGGCCGCGAGCTTCATGTTCGCCGGTACTCGATCCCGCGCCGGCTCGGCTGCCGCGCTCCTCAGCGAAGGCGTTTGCCGGTCCTCGCTGACCGCTCGCTCCGCGTCACCATTGCCGCCGCGACCGCGCGGCGCGCCCACGCAGCGCACTGGTCGCCGTCTTCGAGCACATCCGCCGGAACCTCGAAGTAGGTCAAGCGCACCTGCGGTCGGCCTGAATACGGCCTGAACGGCCGCATCCCCCGCGCTTCGTAGCCGGCCCGGTCGTCCTCCGCCACTTTGAAGTAGAGTATGTCGTTCGAGACGATCCCGAAGAACACGTCGGCGCAGTACAACCCGACCCCGCCGAACATGCGCCGCGAACGAAGGTCCGGCAACGGCGCGATCTGTTCCAGCACATAATTCAGAAATTCCATTGACGTCACCATGGTCTGCCGCATTGCCCTACAATCGAGACGACAGCGAGTAGATAGGGACGATTCAAGCACGGGGAGACGATCATGAACCTTGGCAAGCGTTGTGCCGCGGAGTTTTTCGGTACGTTCTGGCTGGTCTTGGGCGGTTGCGGCAGCGCGGTCATCGCCGCGGCTTTTCCGCAACTGGGCATAGGTTTCGTCGGTGTCGCCTTGGCATTCGGCCTGAGCGTGCTGACCATGGTATACGCGGTCGGACCGATTTCAGGAGGGCATTTCAATCCCGCCGTCTCGGTCGGCCTCGCCGCCGGCGGTCGCTTTGGCTGGGGGGATTTAATTCCCTACATCACGGTTCAGGTACTCGGCGCGATCGCCGCGGCCGGGGTCCTGTTTCTGATAGCGACCGGCAAATCGGGTTTCAGCGCGGCGGCCGGCGGTTTCGCCAGCAATGGGTACGGCGCCCACTCGCCCGGCGGGTACTCACTGCACGCGGTGATGATCTGCGAACTGGTGATGACGGCGTTATTCGTGTTCATCATCATGGGCGCAACCTCCAAGCGCGCGCCCGCCGGATTCGCGGGCATCGCGATCGGTCTCGCACTGACGTTGATTCACCTGATCAGCATTCCCGTCAGCAATACGTCCGTCAATCCCGCTCGCAGCACCGGCCCGGCGATTTTTCAAGGCGGCTGGGCGCTCCATCAGCTGTGGGTGTTCTGGTTGGTGCCGCTGGCGGGTGGCCTCGCCGGCGGCGCGATATACCGGGGTCTGTTCGGCGCCGATTGAAGCGGTGCCGATACGGACGGCGCGTCGATACGGTCTGCCGCGTCGATACCGGTTGCTGCGGGCCGGTCGAAACGCGCAAACGCTTGAACTCCACGTTCACGCTCTACGCCCGTTTCGTTCCTTCGCTGCTCGCCAATGGCCCGTCCAGCGACCTTGCGCGGACGCCTCTCGACGCGCAGGCCCGCGGCAGCGGCCATGTTTACCAAGGTATCCGGAGCGAAGCGGAATGCTCGCGCCGCGCCGATGATCCGGACCTCGCAAGCGCTCGCTCCCATGGCGCGCTTTGGCGTCCGATCATCGGGCTGTTGACCGCACTACACGCGCCCGAACTGGAAGCGCGCTTCTCGCCGAGCAGTCAGTGGAAAAACGCGCAAGTCGTCGAGCGCCGTTTCGCGAAGCGCGATCCGCTTGCGATCCATGGATTTATTGCAACCACCGGCGGCCGCACGCCGACGGGTGGGGCCGGTGGCATCCTTCATCTGCTGCCCAAGACCCGCGCCGGCAGCAT
>JAKAMD010000427.1 GCA_021823875.1 Pseudomonadota bacterium
GCGGTCGAAAACAACTGGCCGCAGCCGCTGGCGCTGGTGGAACACTCGCACGCCGCCATGGCCAATGCCTACGAGGCGGGCGCGGCCGGCCTGCCCTGCGCGATCTTCCGCGGCTATATCGGCGGCGACCTGCCGACGGTGAACCCGAACATCAAACGCGTTACCTGCCCCTTCACCGGCGAACAACTGGCGGCGGTGCCGGCGCACCGGCCGGACGTGGCGGTGATCCATGCCCAACGCGCCGACAAGGCCGGCAATGTCATGATCGAGGGCGTGCTCGGGGTGCAGAAGGAGGCGGTGCTCGCTTCCAAGCGCTCGGTGGTGACCGTCGAGGAGATCGTCGACGAACTGCCCGAACGCAGCCTCAACGCGGTGGTACTGCCGCACTGGACCGTCGGCTATGTGGCGCAGGTGCCGGGCGGCGCCTTCCCGTCTTATGCGCAGGGATTCTATCCGCGCAACAACAGCTTCTACAAACAATGGGACGAGATCGCGCGCGACCGTGAGAGCTTCACGGCCTGGATGAAAGAGAACGTGCTCGGCAAGAGCCCGGAAGCTTTCGCGCAATATGCGCGCCAACAGAACGCCGCGGCGGAGTAAAAACGATGGCCGATTACAAGCCCAATGAGATGATGACCATCGCGGCCGCACGTTCGCTCAAGAATGACGACGTCTGCTTCGTCGGCATCGGCATGCCGTCGGCCGTGGCCAACCTCGCCCGCCTTACCCACGCGCCCAACATCGTGCTGATCTACGAATCTGGCACGCTCGCCACCAAGCCGGAGGTGCTGCCGCTCTCGATCGGCGACGGTGAACTGTGCGAGACCGCGCTCACCACTGTCTCGGTGCCGGAGATGTTCCGCTACTGGCTGCAGGGTGGCCGCATCAAGGTCGGATTCCTCGGCGGGGCGCAGATCGACAAATACGCCAACCTCAACACCACCGTGGTCGGCCCTTACGACAAACCGAAGGTGCGGTTGCCGGGCGGCGGCGGCGCGCCGGAGATCGCTACTTCCTGTGGCGAGATCTTCATCATCATGGCGCAGGGCAAACGCAGCTTCGTCGAAAAGCTCGATTTCGTCACGTCCATCGGCCATGTGACCGGCGGTGACAGCCGTGCCAAGCTCGGTGCCAAGACCAAGGGACCGACCAAGCTGATCACCGATCTCGCGCTGTTCGCGCCCGACCCGGAAACCAAGGAGATGACCGTCGTCTCCATTCATCCGGGCGTGACGCGCGAACAGATCGTCGAGAATACCGGCTGGGCGGTGAAGTTCGCGGCGCAGGTGGCCGAGACGCCGGCACCGACCGCACAGGAGCTCGAAGTGCTGCGTGACCTGCAGGCGCGCACCGCGCGTGCCCACGCCGCGGCAGCGTAAGGCGGGAGAGGAAACGACCATGCGTGAGGTTTTCATCTGCGACGCAGTGCGCACCCCGATCGGACGCTATGCCGGCGCGCTCGCCAAGGTGCGCACCGACGATCTCGCCGCCGTGCCGCTCAGGGCACTGATGGCGCGCAATCCGAAGGTCGATTGGGGAAAGCTCGAAGAAGTCTATTTCGGCTGCGCCAACCAGGCCGGCGAGGACAACCGCAACGTCGCGCGCATGGCGCTGCTGCTGGCCGGGCTGCCAGACGGCGTGCCGGGCGTGACGGTCAATCGGCTGTGCGCCTCGGGGCTCGAGGCGGTCGGCACCGCCGCGCGCGCGATCCGCGCCGGCGAAATGGAGTTTGCCATCGCCGGCGGCGTCGAATCGATGACGCGCGCACCTTTCGTACAGGGCAAAGCGCAGGAAGCGTTCTCGCGTTCCTCGGAAATCTACGACACCACCATCGGCTGGCGTTTCGTCAATCCGCTGATGAAGAGCCAGTATGGCGTCGATTCCATGCCGGAGACGGCGGAGAACGTGGCCGAGGATTTCCAGATCAAAAGAGACGACCAAGACGCCTTCGCGCTGCGCTCGCAGCAACGCGCCGCCAAGGCGATCGCCGATGGCTTCTTCGCCGAGGAGATCGTGCCGGTCGAAATCGCGACCCGCAAGGAAACGCTGAAAATCGACAAGGACGAGCATCCGCGCGAGACCACGCTTGAACAGCTCGGCAAGCTGAAACCCTTCGTGCGCAATCCCGGCACGATCACCGCCGGCAATGCCTCCGGCGTCAATGACGGCGCCGCCGCGATGATTGTGGCGTCGGAAGCGGCGGTGAAAGCGCACGGCCTGACCCCGCGCGCGCGCGTGCTTGGCATGGCTTCGGCGGCGGTGCCGCCTCGCATCATGGGCATCGGGCCGGTGCCATCAACCCGCAAGCTGATGGAGCGGCTCGGCCATAAGATCACCGACTATCACGTGATCGAACTGAACGAGGCGTTTGCCTCGCAGTCGCTCGCTTGCCTGCGCCAGCTCGGCCTGCCCGACGACGCCGCGCATGTGAACCCGCATGGCGGCGCCATCGCGCTCGGCCATCCGCTTGGCATGTCGGGGGCGCGGCTCGCGCTCACCGTCACGCATGCTTTGCAGAAAAACGGCGGCAAGCTCGGGCTTGCCACCCTTTGCGTCGGCGTCGGCCAAGGCGTGTCGCTGGCGCTCGAACGCGTGAGTTAATCAACCAAAAAGCAAGGAATAGAACAGGGACAACAACAATGACATTGGTCTATCCCAGGGAAAGTCTTGAGGTTTACCCCAAGCATCTGACTCCGGCCTATCGCTCGACGGCCAAACGCTCGCCGACCAAGCCGCTGATCATCATGCCGCACACGCTGTCCGAATTGACCGGCCCGGTCTACGGCCACAGCGCCGTGCAGGAAGGCGATAGCGATCTCACCAAGCAGCATAAGGGCGAGCCCCTTGGCGAGCGCATCATCGTGCACGGCCACATCCTCGACGAGGATAAGCGGCCAGTGCCCGATACGCTGGTCGAAATCTGGCAAGCCAATGCGTGCGGCCGCTATGTGCACAATGTCGACCAGCATCCGGCGCCGCTCGATCCGAATTTCACCGGTGCCGGCCGCACCATCACCGACAAGCACGGCTATTACCGCTTCGTCACCGTGAAGCCGGGCGCTTACCCTTGGGGCAACCACCCCAATGCCTGGCGGCCAAACCACATCCACTTCTCGGTGTTCGGCCACTCATTCCTGTCGCGGCTGGTCACCCAGATGTATTTCCCGGGCGACCCGCTGTTCCCCTATGACCCGATCTTCAATTCGGTCACCGACGAGAAGGCGCGCCTGCGCATGGTCTCGACCTTCGACCTGGAGAACACCATCCCCGATTGGGCGCTCTGCTTCCGCTTCGACATCGTGTTGCGCGGCCGCGAAGCGACGCCCGAAGACAAGCACTA
>JAKAMD010000428.1 GCA_021823875.1 Pseudomonadota bacterium
GTTCACGCTGAACGCGGTATCGGGCGAGATGCGCAGCTTCATCAGGAAGATCAGCCCGCCGATCATGCCGGTGCCGAAGGCCGTCAGTACATAGACGATGAACTTGACGCGCATGACGTCGATGCCGTTGCTCTGCGCGGCCAGTTCGTTGTCGCGGATGGCGGTCAACGCCAGCCCGTGGCGCGACCGCAGCAGCGCGACGATCGCGCCCAGCACCACCACGGTCAGCACCAGCGCCAGCCAATAGATTTCGTGCTCGCGCGCGGTGCGGCTCGACGCCATGGCGATGACGATCGAGGCCGGCAGGCTGATGCCGGAGCCGCCGCCCATCACCGAGATTTGCGAGGCGAGCAGGCGGAACACTTCCGCCACCACCCAGGTGCCGATGGCGAAATAGGCGCCGCGCAGCCGGAAGATCAGCATGGCGACCGGCACCGCCACGATGGCCGAGATCGGTCCAGCGGCGAAGATGGCGAGGATGGGATGCGCGCCCAAGAGCATTGCCAGCGCGAACATGAGATAGCCGCCAAGCCCGACAAAGGCTTGCTGGCCGACCGAAACGAGTCCGGCGTAACCGGCGAGCAGGTTCCACAGGCTGGCCAGCGCCACATAGGTGAAAGCTTCTGCCAACAGCCGCAGCGTATCGCGATCACCCCAATAAGGCGCCGCCGCCAGCACGGCGAGGCCGACAGCGATCAGCGCGACGCCGATGCGGCTCGAGGGGGTGGCGTGCTCGACCCGGATCATCCCGACACCTTCGGAAAGAGGCCCTGCGGCCGCACGGCGAGGATACCTAAAAACACGATGTGGCCGGCCAGCAATTGCCAGCCGGGGTTGATCTGCGCGCCGATCGCCTGCGAAACGCCGAGCGCGATGCCGCCGATCAACGTGCCCCACATATTGCCGAGACCGCCGATGATCACCGCCTCGAAGCCGAAGATCAGTCGTGCCGGCCCGATGGAGGGATCGAAATTGGCGCGCACCGCCAGGAACACGCCGGCGATCGCGATCACCGCCAGCGATAGCGCCATGGCCATGGCGAACACGTGGCGGGTGTTGAGCCCCATGAGCTGCGCCACCGGCTGGTCGTCGGAGGTGGCGCGGAAGGCGCGGCCGAGCGCGGTCTTGTAGAACAGCGTCTGCAGGCCCCAGATCACCGCCACCGCGACGACGAATTGGATCAGCGGCAACACACCGAGCCAGATGCCATGCGCCACCTGGAAGGTCTGGATCTCGATCGGGCCGGCGTTCAGTTTGCGGCTGTCGGCGGTGAAGAGTTCCAGCAGCCCGTTCTGGATGATGATGGATAGGCCGAAGGTGACCAGCAGCGGCGGCAGCAGGTCCTCGCCGAGGGTGAAATTCAAAAGGCCGCGCTGCAAGGCATAGCCGATCAGCGCCATGATCGGTACCACCAGGATCAGCGAGGTGAGCGGATCGATGCCGAGGCCCTGCACCACCAGCAGCGCCACATAGGCGGCGAGCACGATCAGGTCGCCATGCGCGATGTTGACCAGCCGCATCACGCCGAAGATCAGCGACAGCCCAGCGGCGAACATGGCGTACAGCCCGCCGATCAGCACCCCCTGCAAGATGACATTGATCCACTCGGTCATATTATATTCCCGTCATTCCGGGGCGCCGCTTCGCGGCGTCCCGGAATGACTGTGTTTGTTGCACCACCATCTTTCCTCACACCCCGAAATAGGCCGCCGAGATCGCTTCGCGCGTGAGCTCGCTGGCTCTGCCCTGCAGCGCGATGCGGCCTTCCTGCAAACAATAGACATGCGCGGCCGCGTGTAGTGCCTGCACGATGTCCTGCTCGACGATGATGAGCGATAAACCCTCGGCGGCGATCTCCGGTAGCCGCGCATAGATATCGCGCACGATGATGGGGGCGAGCCCAAGGCTGATCTCGTCGCACAACAACAGGCGCGGATTGGCCATCAACGCGCGCGCGATTGCCGCCATCTGCTGCTGCCCGCCGGACAGCGCCGGGGCGGGCAGGTGGCGGCGTTCCGCCAGCACCGGGAACAGCTCGTAGATGCGTTCGAGTGTCCACGGTCCTTTTCGCTTCGACTGGCCGCCGATGACCAGGTTCTCTTCCACCGTCAGCGAGGGAAACAGCCGGCGTCCTTCCGGCACCAGCGCGATACCACGCTTGACCACCGCATAGGCGGGCGCGCCGCCGATCGGCTCGCCGTCGAACACGATCGATCCGCGGCGCGGGTGCATCAACCCGGCGATGGTGCGCAACAGCGTGCTCTTGCCGGCGCCATTGGCGCCGATCACCGCCACCACCTGACCGGGCTCGACTTGCAGCGAGACGCCGAACAGCGCCTGGAAGTCGCCGTAGAAGGCGTCGACGGCGTCGATGGCGAGCAAGGGACGGTCAGGCATCGGTATGCCCTCCCGTTATTCCGGGGCACGCGCGCAGCGCGTGAACCCGGAATCCAGGGGCCACGTTCTCCTCGCTACCCTGGATTCCGGGCCCGCGCCTTCGGCGCGGCCCGGAATGACAAGTTTCCTTACGCATCGGCGGCGATCCCCATGTAGATTTCCGCTACCTGCGGACTGCGGATCACCGTCGCCGGATCGCCTTCGGCGATGAACTTGCCGCCGTGCAACACCAGCAGCCGGTCGACGGTGGCGAGCAGGGCATGCACCACGTGCTCGATCCACACGATCGACACGCCGCCCGCGCGCACTGCCTTGATCAGCGTGACCAGCGCGTTGCATTCGTGCTCGGTGAGCCCGCCGGCGACCTCGTCGAGCAGCAGCACACGCGGGCGCGTCGCCAGCGCGCGCGCGAGCTCAAGCCGTTTGCGGTCGAGCAGCGTCAGCCCGCCGGCGCGTTTGTTGGCCTTGTCGGCGAGCCCGCAGCGACCGAGCAGTTCGGCGCAGCGCTCGTAGACCGCGGCCTCGCGCTCACCGCCGCCGAAGGCCGCCGCCACCACCACGTTCTCGAACACGGTCATGCCGGAAAAGGGCTGTGGGATTTGAAACGAGCGGGCGAGCCCCTTGCGGCAGCGCTGCTCCGGCGGCAGGCGGGTGATGTCCTCGCCGGCGAACACGACGCGCCCGCTGTCGGGCGTCACCGTGCCGGTGGCGATGCCGAACAGCGTCGTCTTGCCGGCGCCGTTCGGGCCGATGATGCCAAGCGCCTCGCCGTCGGCCAGCGAAAGATCGACGCCCTCGGCCACCACCACGGCGCCGAAACGCTTGTCGATGTTTTCCAGGGCGAGGATGGGAGGCATGGCGGCTCAATGTCACTCGTCATGCCCGGCCTTGTGCCGGGCATCCACGTCTTACGGCGGGCCTGACATTCAAGGCGTAGATG
>JAKAMD010000429.1 GCA_021823875.1 Pseudomonadota bacterium
TCTCAACCTCTACCTGCGGGCGCTCGGCGCCAAGATCGGGCGCGGCGCCGTCATGCAGTCGCGCTTCCTGCCGGTGTCCACCGATCTGTTCACGGTCGGCGACAACGCGATCCTGCGCAAGGATTCGATCGCGCTCGGTTACCGCGCCCGCTCCAATTTCATCGAGATCGGCAGCGTGACCATCGGCGACGGCGCTTTCGTCGGCGAGGCGAGCGTGCTCGACATCGATACCGCGATGGGCGATCGCGCCCAACTCGGCCATGCTTCGTCGTTGCAGAGCGGACAGCGGGTGCCAGCCGGCCGGCATTATCACGGTTCGCCGGCGGTGGAGACCCAGTCCGATTATTGCCCGATCGAGGGCCGGGAATGCTCGTCGCTGCGCCGCGCGCTTTATTCCGCGTTCGAACTCGCGTCGCTGCTCGCGGTAGCGGCGCCGGTGCCGATCGTGGTCTTGAACCTCTGGTACCGCTATTCGACCGGATTTGCCGGCGCGTCGAAGACTCATTTCGAGGGTCCGATCTGGTCGCTCGCGCCTTATATGCTGGCGTCGTCGGCCGCGCTCTTGATCGGCACGATCGTGCTCGGCCTGCTGGCGGTCTACGCCATTCCGCGTCTCTGCAACCTGTTCCTCGCGCCCGGCCGCACTTACGTGCTGTACGGGGTGCATTACTGGCTGCAGACTACCGTCTCGCGGGTGAGCAATTCCCGCTTCTTCAATCTGTTGTTCGGCGATACCTCGTTCATCGTCAGCTATATCCGCATGGTCGGCTGGAAGCTGAACGAGGTCGAGCAGACCGGTTCGAATTTCGGCACCAATCAGCGCCACGACAATCCGTTCCTGTGCGATGTCGGCAGCCGCACCATGGTTTCCGACGGGATCTCGATGATCAACATGCACATGTCGAGCTCGTCGTTCGAGCTGCGGCAGACCCGGATCGGCGAGCGCAACTATCTCGGCAACGACATTCATTATCCGCCGGACGGCCGCACCGGCGCGAACTGCCTGCTCGGCACCAAGGTGATGATCCCGGTCGACGGGCCGGTGCGCGAGAATGTCGGCCTGCTCGGTTCGCCCTGCTTCGAAATTCCGCGCATGGTGGATCGCGACAAGGACGTGAATGCCGGCTTCAGCGCCGACGAGCGGCGGCAGCGTCTGCAGCGCAAGAACCGGCACAATTTCTTCACCGCGTGCCTGTTCCTGCTGTCGCGCTGGGTCTTTACCTTCGTGACCCTGCTGGTCTCGGATATCGCGATCCTCAATTATCATACTTACGGCATGGCGCCGTTGCTGTTCGCCACCGCTTTCCTGGCGGTCGCGGCCATTGCCTTCTTCGCCGCGCAGGAGCGGGCGAGCTTGGCGTTCAAACGCCTGACGCCAAAGATGGTCTCGATCTACGACCCCTATTTCTGGGCGCACGAGCGGCACTGGAAACTTTCCGACACGCCGATCATCGAGTTGCTCGGCGGCACGCCGTTCAAGAACCTGGTGTCCCGCCTGGTCGGCGTGAAGATCGGCCGCAAGGTCTACGACGGCGGCTGCTCGATCACCGAGCGCACGCTCACGGAGATCGGCGACTGCGCCAACCTCAACGAGGGCAGCGTGCTGCAGGCGCATTCGCTGGAAGAGGGCGTGTTCAAGTCCGACTATATCCGCGTCGGCGACTTCTCGACGCTCGGCGCCGGCGCTTTCGTGCACTACGGCGTGACCATGGGCGAGCACGTGGTGATCGAGGCGGACTCGTTCCTGATGAAGGGCGAGATGCCGGAAGCGAACACGGTCTGGCGCGGCAATCCGGCCAAACTGGTCCGCTTCAACCGCGCGCAGGAGCAGGCCGTCGGCCGCGTCGAGATGCTCGACATGGCGGATGCGGACGATCTGCAATTGAACGTTGCGCGCGTCGCGGCGGAATAGATCGCCGGCCTAGCGGCGAAAACGAGAGATACCAGCAATGTGCGATCCGTCGCTCAAGCGATCGGTCGAGCAGCTATCGTCATCCGATATTCTCGTCGATTGCCGGGCGATCCTGCCGGGCGATGAAAACGCCCTGCTGGACGAAGAGGCGCGCTCGATTCCCGCGCGCGTGCTCGAAGTTCGGCGCGCCAGCGGCGCCGCCCGCGTGCTCGGGCGCGAGCTTCTCGCCCGCCTGGGCTATGGCGACTGCGCGATCCCGAAAGCCGCGTCGGGAGCGCCCCTATGGCCGGCGGGTGTCGTCGGCTCTTTCGCGCATGATGACGCCACCGCCGTCGCCGCGGTCGGCCAGAGCGACACCATCAGCGCGCTCGGCATCGATATCGAGCCGGCTGAGCCGCTGCCGGAAGAGCTGCGGGATCTGGTGGCCACGCCACGCGAACAGGCGCGTCTTGCGGAAAGCCCTTGCCACGGCCGGCTCATCTTCGCCGCCAAGGAAGCGGTCTACAAAACCATCGCCGTACTCGACGGAACCCTGCTCGATTATCACGATATCGAGGTCGATTGGGCGGCGCGACAAGCCGTATTGCGCGACGGGCGCGCGATCAAGCTGCGCTATTGCCTATCGCCGCAACTGGTCGTGCTGGCCTATGTACCACGCACGGATGCGCCCCGCGTTTGAAACGTCTGGGCTATCGTTCGCTCAAACGCTCATGCCGCCGTCCACCATCAGCATGGCGCCGGTGGTGAAGCTGCTCTGGTCGGAGGCGAGATAGAGCACCGACTTGGCCACTTCCTCCGGGCGGGCGTGGCGGCCGAGCGGGATCATCTCGTCGAACATCTGGGTGGCGTCGCGGCCGATGATCGAGGTGATGCCGGCCTCGACATTGTGCTGGAAGGAATTGTCGATCGGGCCGGGATGAATCGTGTTGACGCGAATACGCCGCGGCGCCAGCTCCTTGGCGAGGCAGCGCATCAAACCGATCTGCGCATGCTTGGCGGTGATATAGGCATAGACGCCGGGATCGCCGCGCGTGGCCGCGACGCTGGAGGTGATGACGATGCTGCCGCCGTCGCGCATGTGCGGTACGGCATATTTGCAGGCCAGGAACGGGCCCTTTACGTGCACCGCCTGCACGTCGTCGAACACATCCTCCGGATAGGATTCGATCGGGGCGACCGTGCCGAAATTGCCGGCATTGCTGAACAGCACGTCGATGGCGCCGAAATTCTTCACGGCGGCCTCGACATAGCGGCGTACGTCTTCGGCGCGGCTGACGTCGGCCGCCGCGATCGCCACCCGGTCGTGCGGTAGACCAGCGGCGGCCTGCTTGAGCGCGGTTTCGTTGAGGTCGACCAGCAGGACGCGCGCGCCTTCCTCGACGAAAAGCCGCGCCACCGCCAGGCCGAGGCTGCCGGCGCCGC
>JAKAMD010000430.1 GCA_021823875.1 Pseudomonadota bacterium
CGAGACGATGTTTTCCGATGCGATCAACTCGATCTCGTCGCGCTGGCGGCCGAGTTCGAGGCCGATCGCGTTGGCGATCTCGGGATCACTCTCATGCAAGGGGGTCGTGAACAGCGCCTCGGCTTCGCTGACGGGCGCGGACTTGGAAGTCGCCGACATCACAGTCTCCTGACGCCGCGGAAGCCACGGCGCCGCTACATAGAAAATCCAGGATGGACCATGGGCCATACCATATTGCCCGGCACCCGCCAAGCATTGGGCAGGACCGGCGTTTGCGACCCAAGATGTTGTAATTTCGGCTGTTCCTAGCCTTGCCAAGGCGTCAGCGTGGGGCCCGCCCCCTGGCGTCGTGCAGGGAAAGCGGACAGGAGGGCGAACGCCTTCGTCCCGCTAGGGCAGACAGCGCCCCCGGCCGGAGGGCTCGCGCGCTCAGCCTTTGGCCGTACCGGCCACCAGTCCGAGGCCGTCCTTGTTGTAGATGTCGTCGCGGAACTGCACCACGCCGTCGGGCGTCGCCCAGGCGGTCAGATAGACCCAGAACAGCTGCACCGGCTTCTTGAGCTTGGCGTCGATGCGGTCACCCGACTTGATCGCCGCGTCGACTTGGTCGCGCGACCAGCCGGGCGTGTCGCCCAGCAGCCAGTCCACCAGCTCGCGCACATTCTGCACCCGCACGCAGCCCGATGAATCGAAGCGCATATCCTCGCCGAACAGGTTCTTCTCCGGCGTGTCGTGCATGTAGACGCCGTGCGGGCTGGGGAAATCGATGCGCACGTTGCCGAGCGAATTGAAGCTGCCGGGGTCCTGTCTGAAGCGGTAGTTCACCGCCTCTTCCGAGTTCCAGTCAATCTGCTTGGCGGTGAGCTCGTTGCCGTGCCGGTCATAAATACGGATATGTTCGCTGGCGAGGTAGTTCGGATCCTTCTGCATCAGCGGGATCAGGTCGCGGCGCACGATCGACACCGGCACCGTCCAGAACGGATTGAAATTGACCTCGAAGATCTTGCTGGAAAGCTCGGGCGACGGCCGCGAAATACGGCCAACCACCGCGATGTGCCGGCTGACCACCACGCCATTGTCGACCGCCTCGACCTGCGCCGCCGGGATGTTGACCATCACAAAGCGGCTGGGCAGCGGGTTGGCGGTCAGCGTCTTGAGGCGCGCGGCATTGGTCTTGAGCTGCGCCAGCCGGGTCTCGCAGGGCACGTTCAGCCGATTGAATGTCTCCTTGCGCACGATGCCGTCGACGCTGACGCCGTGACGGGCCTGGAACCGGCGCACCGCCGCCTCGACATAGGAATCGAAGATGTCGCTTGCGCCGGCATTGGACTCGAGGTCGCCGACCACGATCAAGCGCTTGCGCAACGGCACCACGCTCGGGTGGCGATTCCCCAGCCGCAGCCGGTCGGTCGGTGGCACCACCGGCCAGCCGCCCCGCGCCAGGATATTGGCGTACTGGCCGACCGCGAGTTCCGTGCTTTGTTCGGTCGCCGGCGACAGCGTCGGCAGGCTCGCCTTCGGCATGTGGATGGAGCGCGAGGCACTGTCGAAATCGCGGCCGATTTCGCGCTGCTGATTCTGCCGAATCAGCATCTGCAGGGTGGGGTCTTCGGCCGCCTGGGCACGGGTCGCCGCGGCGGCGAGGCCACCGAGGATTCCAAGAAAAGCGCGACGATCGGGGCCGCGGCCGGCCCCCTTAACGGGATTTGGCATGGCAATCTCAACAAAATCGCGGGCACCGCCCCCGCGCGGCCGGTGTCATGCCCCGGATCGCACCGAACGGCAACCGCCACGACGCAGCGGCAGCATTAAATTTCAGCTATCGGTGGCAGCGGGCGAATTTGTGGCCGGCAGGCGCCAAACACAAAAACCCCAGCCGGGAACCCGGCCGGGGTAAGTGGTTCTGCGGGACAAAACTTAGAGGCGGTACAGGATCTGGTCGGTCCAGAAGCGCTCAAGCCGGTGCAGCGACTTGTTGAGGGTGGAGAACTCGTCGGCATTGATGCCGCCCACCTGCTCGACCGTGCGCACATGCTTCTGGTAGAGCGTCTCGACGACCTCACGCACCTCGCGGCCCTTGTCGGTGAGCTTGATGCGCACCGAGCGGCGGTCGACGCGGCTGCGCTGGTGATCGAGGAAGCCCATCTCGACCAGCTTCTTCAGATTGTAGGAGACGTTGGAACCGAGATAGTAACCGCGCGTGCGCAGCTCACCGGCGGTCAATTCCTTGTCGCCGATATTATAGAGCAGCAGCGCCTGCACCGAATTGATATCGGCGCGCCCGCGGCGGTCGAACTCGTCCTTAATGACGTCGAGCAGCCGTCGGTGAAGACGCTCGACCAAGGTCAGCGCCTCCAGATAGAGCGGACGGATGTGGTCGAACCGCGCGTCTCGCTCGACGGGTTCGACCGTTTTGACAACGGCTTTCATATCAACGCCCCTGTTATTGTGCGTTTTGTTACGTCGGCGACGAGGCCCTGTTTTCCTCGCCACCAGTCGCGCACTCTAAGAGAGGCAGTCTAAAATCGGCTTAAATAACACCATAAAGATTAGGTTTATTTGCAACAGTGAACATATCGTTGACCATATCAATTGAAGCAATTCGCGTTACGCTTCGTTCACTGTGTTTGCGCCGTCATGTGCGCGCAACCGGCCAGGACTACCGGTCCGGATGCAAATGCATCGCTGATCTTCCGGTTTTCTCCACAAGGCGCGCGACGCAAGACGTCGGTGAGCCGGGCTTCACACGCGAAGACAACGCCTCGCGCCCTTTGCCCGGCCATGACGATGATGCTTATCCGCGAATTAAGCGAACGATTCCTGAAAAATCCCGGCCCGCCTCGCCGCTTTCGACGTAGCGTTGATAGATGCTTGCCGCGGCGGCACCCAGCTCGGTACGGGCGCCCGAGGCTTTGGCTGCGTCCTGCGACAATTTCAAATCCTTAAGCATCATCGCGGCGGTGAAGCCGGCCTGATAGTCGCGATTGGCGGGCGAGGTCGGCACCGGACCGGGCACCGGGCAGTAGCTCGTCAACGACCAGCACTGGCCGGACGACTTCGAAGAGATGTCGAACAGCTTCTGATGATCGAGCCCGAGCTGCTCGGCCAGCACAAAGGCTTCCGACACCGCGATCATCGAAATGCCGAGGATCATGTTGTTGCAAATCTTGGCGGCCTGACCGTTGCCGGCGCCGCCGGCATGCACGATGGTCTTGCCCATGTTCTGCAGGATCGACTCCGCGCGCACGAAAGCACGCTCGCTGCCGCCCACCATGAACGTGAGCGTGCCGGCGGTGGCGCCGCCGACGCCGCCGGAGGCGGCGCGTCCAGCA
>JAKAMD010000041.1 GCA_021823875.1 Pseudomonadota bacterium
GGAGGGCTTGCAGGTTGGCCACACCGGTGGTTCGAAGACCCGTCCGCTCAACTTCCGTTAACCTTCCCACCCCCTAATGCGCTAGAACAGCCCGGAAAAGGGTCTGGATTCGTGACATTCCGCTTCGCCAGCCTCGCCGGAGCGACCTTTTGGGTCGCCGCCGTCGCCTTGTACGGCCCCTCGGCCTTGGCCGCCGGGGAGGGCGCGTCGGCGCGCTCGCCGGCGACCGAGACCTTTCCGGTGGCCAGCGAGGTGCGGGTCGGCGGCGACGACAGGCAGGCCCGTTTCGTCATGGACCTCTCCCGCAAGGTGGAGATCGCCACCTTCATGCTGGCCGATCCCTACCGGGTGGTGGTCGACCTGCCGCAGGTCACCTTCAAGCTGCCGTCCAACGCGGGCCTGCATGGCCGCGGGCTGATCAAGGCCTTCCGCTACGGCCTGGTCATGAAGGGTGGCTCGCGCATCGTGATCGATACCAAGGGACCGGTGCAGCTGAAAAAGGCCTTCACGCTTGCCGCCGCCGCCGGTCAGCCGGCGCGCCTTGTGCTCGATCTCAAGGCCACCGATCGCGCGAGCTTCCTGCACGCCATCGCGGTCGAGACCCGCAGCGACCGCGGCATGGCCAGCAAGCGCGAGCGTATCGCGCCGCCGGCGAACGACAACGATCCGCGTCCGCTGATCGTGCTCGATCCCGGCCATGGCGGCATCGATACCGGTACCCGGTCGAAGGGCGGCGAGCTGGAAAAGGACGTCGTGCTCGCCTTCGCCAAGGTGTTGCGCGGCGATCTCGAACGGACTGGCAAGTACCGCGTGGCTATGACGCGCAGTGACGACACCTATGTGGCGCTCGGCGAGCGCGTGCGCTTTGCCCGCGTCCATCACGCTGCGCTGTTCGTCTCGATCCATGCCGACTTTCTGCCTCGCGGGGAGGGGCAGACCGACGGCGCCAGCATCTACACGCTGTCGGAACACGCCTCCGATGCCGAGGCCGCGCGGCTCGCCGAGGCCGAGAACAAGGCCGACGTGATCGCCGGCGTCGATCTCACCGCCGAGCCGGATGATGTCGCCAATATCCTGGTCGATCTTGCGCAGCGCGAGACCAAGACCTTCTCGGTGCAATTTGCCCGCACCGCCATAGGCGAATTGAAGGTGGTAACGCCGCTGCACAAGCATCCAATCAAGTCGGCCGGCTTCAAGGTGCTGACCGCGCCGGATGTTCCCTCGGTGCTGATCGAACTCGGCTACATGTCGGACAGGAACGACCTCAAGCATCTGGTGTCGTCTGCCTGGCGCCGGCGCACGGCGGCCGCGCTTACCCAGGCGATCGACACGTTCTTTGCCCCGCGCCTGGCCGGCGCCGCCAATGGGGCGCGGTGACATGAAAAGCACAGCATCTTCCTTAACGATCTTGACGATCGGGAAACCGGCCGGCGGCCTTCGACACGCCGCCGGCTGGCCTCAGTTTCAACATAAAACCCAGCAAATACGGGCCCATGCCCCGGATTTGGCCGGTGGTGTCCTCGCCCGAAGCGAGGCAGGGACGATGACGGCGATTTTGACGCTGATCGCGGAGCCGGGTGGCGATCCCGGTGACCGCCGCCGGCAGCGATGCAGGACCGGTTGCTCATGAGGGGTTTGCTGCGCTTCTTCGGCTTTCTGTTCGCCGCCGGCACCATCCTGTTCGTGGTCGGCGTGGCGGGCGTGGCCGGCGTGCTCTGGCATTTCTCCAAGGACCTGCCGGATTATTCGCAGTTACAGGATTACGAACCGCCGGTGATGACCCGCGTGCACGCGGCCGACGGCTCGCTGCTCGCCGAATATGCCCGCGAGCGGCGTCTGTACATCCCGATCCAGGCGGTGCCGAAACTGGTGAAAGACGCCTTCCTCGCCGCCGAGGACAAGAACTTCTACCAGCACGGCGGTCTCGACTTCGGCGGCATCGCGCGCGCGGCGCTCTCGTTCGTCGAGAACTACGGCAGCGGCCGCCGTCCGCAGGGCGCGTCGACCATTACCCAGCAGGTGGCCAAGAACTTCCTGCTTAACAACAAGGTGGCGCTGTCGCGCAAGATCAAGGAAGCGCTGCTCGCGCTCAAGATCGAGCGCACCTACTCGAAGGACAAAATCCTCGAGCTCTATCTCAACGAAATCTATCTGGGCCTCGGCGCCTATGGCATCGCCGCCGCCGCGCTGACTTATTTCGACAAGGGCGTCAACGAACTCACCATTCCGGAAGCCGCCTATCTCGCCGCGCTGCCCAAGGGGCCGAACAATTATCATCCGTTCCGTCAGCGTGAGCGGGCGATCGAGCGGCGCAACTGGGTGATCGACCAGATGGCGCAAGACGGCTTCGTCAAAGCGGCCGATGCCGAGACGGCCAAGAAGCAGCCGCTGGGCGTGACGCTCAAGCCGCCGACCGCGCATATGTTCGCGGCGGAGTATTTCGCCGAGGAAGTGCGGCGCGAGCTCTACGAGCGCTACGGCGAGAAGAAGCTTTATGAAGGCGGCCTGTCGGTGCGCACCACGCTCGACACCAAGCTGCAGGCGCTGGCGCGCAGGGTGCTGATGCAGGGCCTCGCGCATTACGACGAGACGCGCGGCGGCTGGCGCGGGCCGGTGGCCAAGATCGACGTCACTGGCGACTGGGGCACCCGGCTCGCCAATGTGAAGTCGCTGAACGACATCGCGCCGTGGCGGCTCGCGGTGGTGCTGGAGGCGGGCGATCGCTCGGCCCGCATCGGCCTGCAGCCCGGCCACGAGCCGGGCGGCTTCGTCAGCAAGGAGCGCGTCACCGGCGATCTGCCGTTCAATGCCGTCAAATGGGCCAAGATCAAAGGCCGTCCGCCGCACAAGGTCAGCCAACTGCTGCAGCCCGGCGACGTGATCTATGTCGAGCCCGACAAGAACAAGGACGAATATCTGCTGCGGCAGATACCGGAAGTTTCCGGCGCCATGGTGGTGGAAGATCCCTGGACCGGCCGCGTGCTCGCCATGGTCGGTGGTTTCTCCTACGACCAGAGCCAGTTCAATCGCGCCACCCAGGCGCTGCGTCAGCCGGGCTCGGCCTTCAAGCCGATCGTCTATGCCGCCGCGCTCGACAACGGCTACACGCCTTCGACCCTGGTGCTCGATGCGCCGATCGAGATCGATCAGGGTCCCGGTCTCGGCGTCTGGAAGCCGGAGAACTACGAGCAGGATTTCTACGGGCCTTCGACGCTGCGTTTCGGCCTCGAGCATTCGCGCAACGTGATGACGGTGCGGCTGGCGCAGGACGTCGGCATGCCGCTGATCGCCGAATACGCCAAGCGCTTCGGTGTCTATGACAACTTGCCGCCCTATCTGTCGTTCTCGCTCGGCGCCGGCGAGACCACACTGATGCGCATGGTCACCGCCTACGCCATGATCGACAATGGCGGCCGGCGCATCAAGCCGACGCTGATCGACCGCATCCAGGACCGCTACGGCCACACCGTCTACAAGCACGACCAGCGCGAATGCATCGGCTGCGACGCCAAGAAATGGGACAACCAGCCTGAGCCCTCGCTGATCGACCGGCGCGAGCAAGTGCTCGATCCGATGACCGCCTATCAGATCACCTCGATGATGGAAGGCGTCGTGCAGCGCGGCACCGCCGCCGGCGCCGGCTTCCAGCGCGAGGTCGGCAAGCCGGTCGCCGGCAAGACCGGCACCACCAGCGACTACAAGGACGCTTGGTTCATCGGCTTCACGCCCGACGTCGTCGCCGGCGTCTATCTCGGCTTCGATAAGCCGCGTTCGCTCGGTCGTGGCGCCACCGGCGGCGCTCTGGCGGCGCCCATCGTCAAAAATTTCATGAAGGTGGCGCTTGCCGGCAAGCCGGCGGTGCCGTTCCGCGTGCCGCCCGGCATCAAGCTCGTGCGCATCGATCACAAGACCGGCATGCGCGCCGGCCCCGACACCAATCCCAAGAACATCATTCTCGAGGCCTACAAGCCTGGCACCGGGCCGGCCGACCCTTATCAGGTGATCGGCCTCGACAACAGCGCCGCCGCAGCCGGTGCCGGCACCCCGGCCGGGGGCGGGCAGCCCTGGGGCAACGGTGTATCGCCGGACGCCGCCCGGGCGGTGCGCTCGGGCACCGGCGGGCTCTATTGAGCCGGCGCCGCGTGAAGGTTGCGCGAACGCAGGTGCAACGCTAAATCCCCTGACATTGGATTCGAACCGGCCGCGTGGGCGGCCAGGGAACGTGATATGCGCGCGGAAACCCAGAGCCTCGTCGGCGAAATCAAGCAGTCGCTCGGACTGCTGAGGAGGCATCTTTGACGTCGAAACCGCGCAACGCCGGCTCGCCGAGCTGAACAAAGAGTCGGAAAACCCCGATCTCTGGAACGATCAGGCGCGCGCCCAGCGCATCATGCGCGAGCGCGACGCGCTCGAGGACCAGCTCAACGCCATCGGCCGCATGGAGCAGGAGCTCGACGACCAGCTCATGCTGATCGAGCTGGGCGAGGACGAGGGCGACGCCAAGACCGTCACCGAGGCGGAAGCGGGCCTCGCGCGGCTGAAGGCGGAAGTCGGCCGCCGCGAGCTGGAAGCGCTGCTCTCCGGCGAAGCCGACGCCAACGACTGCTATCTCGAAGTCCATGCCGGCGCCGGCGGCACCGAAAGCCAGGACTGGGCCGGCATGCTGATGCGCATGTATGTGCGGTGGGCCGAGGCGCACGATTACAAGGTCGAGTGGGTCGAGGAGACCGAGGGCGAGGGCGCCGGCATCAAGTCGGCGACCGTGACGGTCAAGGGTCACAATGCCTATGGCTGGCTCAAGAGCGAGGCCGGTGTGCACCGGCTGGTGCGTATCTCGCCGTTCGACGCCAATGCGCGCCGGCACACCTCGTTCGCCAGCGTGCAAGTGTTTCCGGTGCTCGACGACTCGATCAAGATCGACATCGACGAGAAGGACGTGCGCGTCGACGTGATGCGCGCCGGTGGCGCCGGTGGCCAGCACGTCAACAAGACGGAATCCGCGGTGCGCCTGACGCATATCCCCACCAATATCGTGGTGAAGTGCCAGAACGACCGCTCGCAACACCGCAACCGGGCGCAGGCCTGGGACATGCTGCGCGCGCGGCTGTTCGAGGCGGAGATGCGCAAGCGCGAGGAGAAGGCGGCCGCCGAGCAGGCCGCCAGGACCGATATCGGCTGGGGCCACCAGATCCGCTCCTACGTGCTGCAGCCCTATCAGATGGTGAAGGACCTGCGCACCGGCGTGTCGACTTCCAATACCGGCGGGGTGCTCGACGGCGATCTCGACGAATTCATGCAGGCGACGCTGGCGCAAAAGGCCTTTGGCGGTGGCCCGGTCGAGGTCGAGGACGTCGAGTAGGCGAGCGCTGTTTCACCGGATCGCGATTGCCGCCGATCGAAGTGAGGGCGGACGCTTCGGCCGCGGCTGCCGTGTTCGCCGAACCGACCTCCGATAGCTGGATCCATTCGTCATGGCTGAGAACGCCAATTCCATTTCGCCGACGTTGAACATTCTGTCGAAGCTGCCGGCCGTGGACGCCGCAGAAGCGGTTGAGATGCTGCTGAAAGGAAGCGGCATCCGCCTCCATCGCATCGTTTCGCACGGCCAGGCGTCACCGGCGGGGTTCTGGTATGACCAGGACGACGCCGAATGGGTACTGGTCGTGACCGGCAGAGCGCGGCTGACCATCGAAGGCGAAGCGGCGGACCGCGAGCTGCGTGCGGGCGATAGCCTGTTCTTGCCGGCCCATTGCCGGCACCGGGTGGCCTGGACCGATCCCGATCAACCGACCGTCTGGCTTGCGCTCTTTGTCGATGCGCGTTTGTCGCCGGCGCCCGGAACGATTCCGGTTTGAAAGCATTTTACCGGGGTGAAGTCCTTATTTTCGGGGCGCGCGAGCCCGGCAATTCTTGACGGCGCGCGGAATCGAGGGGAGACGCCATGACGATCGGCGAGTTTCTCAAGCAGACGCACCGGCGGCTAGTGTTTTGCATGCCAAGCCACACGCTGGTGGATGCGGCAAAGCTGCTTTACGCGAACAGCATCGGCGCGATGCCGGTCTGCGAGCTGAACATGCACATGGTCGGCATCGTCTCCGAACGGGACTTGGTGCGGACGATGGCAACAACCGGTTGGAACGAGTTGCAGCACCTGCGCGTGCGCGACGTCATGGCCACCCAGGTTGTCAGTTGCGGACCGGGCGACAGCATGCAGACGGCGCAAGCATTGATGCGGCGGCATCATGTCCGCCACCTGCCCATCGTTGAGGCGGGACGTGTCGCCGCCATGCTGTCGATACGCGACACGCTGGCGCTCAAGCTGCAGGAGTCGGAAGACGAGATCCACGTTCTGCGCGACGCCGTGGTGGCCGCGCGCCGCGGCTGATCGGTCGATCTTGACGGGCTCAAGCAAGGCCGCCCACGCGCGTGCGCGCGCTGAAATGAGGCTTAGCCAAACACGAAGAGGCCGCCTCGGGGGGACGAGACGGCCTCCGCATGAGACAAGGGCTGCGCCAGGGAGGGGTGGGGAGGAAGCCCTTGTCCTGAAAAACGTTGCTCGCTAGGCCGAGTGCGAAAGGGAACCGGCGATCTGCTGCAGTGCGGCCTCTTCTTCGGCGATCCGCCGTTCGACGAAGCGCCGCTCTTCGGTAGTCAGATACGTCTCCAAGATCCGTCGATATCGCTGGATATTGGTCTTGTGCGCGAATACGAAGACCTCCTGCGTCTCCGGGTCCATCGTTACGCTCCCTGGGCCCCGGCGATCATTATTATTATGCCGACATTCCAAAACGTTAGCTCGCTCGACACGGGGCCGGACATCATCAAAGCGGGTTTGGGGCAAGCCGTCGGTTGCATTTCTAACCAAATGCTGACGTCCGCACGGCCCAAGGCGTGGTTGGCACCGTGGTCGTGATTGCCTAAGGTGTCCTGGGGAGTGTCGGTAGCGTGCACGGGCTACCGATAATCGCGGGACGCCTTGCGCTCTGGCGCAAAAACGAAAGGCGTAGCGATGTCGATTTTGTCGAATTCGCCGAACTATTTTCTGTCGTCGCTGTCGGCGCGGGATGCCGCGCTGCTGCATCCGCATCTCAAGCCGATTGAACTGCCGGCGGCGAACGTCTTGTACAAGGCGGAAGATGTGATCACGCGCATCTATTTTCCGTTCACCGGTATCGTTTCGTTCGTCGTCGGCGTCGCCAGTGGCGAGTTTGTCGAAGCCGGCGTGGTCGGACGCAATAGCGCGGTCGGGATCAACGCGTCGCTCGATGGCGCCATCGCGATCAACGAGGCGATCGTTCAGGTGGCCATTACCGCCGCCACGATCGAGGCGGGCACCTTCAAGGGACTTGCCGCCGACAGCGAGTCAATGCGCGTCTCGTGCGCGCGTCACGAGGAGATGACCTTGGGGCAGGTGCAGCAGGTCGCCGCCTGCAACGCGCTCCACAACATAGAGCAGCGGCTGGCCCGCTGGCTCTTGCAGGCGCGCGATCTGCTCAACAGCGATCTTGTGCCGCTGACACAGGAAGAACTGTCGAAAATGCTGGGCGTGAACCGCAGCAGCGTGACGTTGTCGGCGCGGCGGCTGCAGGAGGCAGGGCTGATCGATTATCACCGCGGGCACATTCAGCTGCTCGATACCGATGCGCTGAAGGATGTGTCCTGCGAGTGTTATGAGGCGATCAACGCGCTCTTCTTCCGGCTGATCGGCTGGTCGCCCAATAACATCTGAGGCGTGGCGATTCTACAGGCTACCGAGCCTAATCCCCGCGCGCAGGAACTTCTGCGGATTGACCGCTTCGCCGTTGATGCGCGTTTCGTAATGCAGATGCGGTCCGGTCGAGCGGCCGGTCGAGCCGATATGACCGATCACCTCGCCGATGCGGATATGCTGGCCCACCTTGACGTCGATTTTCGACAGATGGCCGTAGCGTGTCGCCAAGCCGTTGCCGTGATTGATCTCGACCATCTTGCCGTAACCGCCGTCCCAGCCGGCGATCGTGACCCTGCCGGTCGCGGTCGCATGGACCGGCTCGCCGATCTCGCCACGCATGTCGATGCCGGTGTGCATCGCCGGCCGGCCATTGAACGGGTCGGGGCGCACGCCGAAAGGTGAGGTCATGTCGACCGGGCCGGTGACGGGCTTACGCACCGGCACCGCGGTGAGGGTATGCTGATAATTGTCGATATGTACGCGGGCGAGTTCGACACGGTAGATCTGTTTCTGGAAGGTGCTGGCGCCCGGGTGCGGCGGCTTGAGCGGGATGAACGGTCCGCCCATATCGGAGCGCGGCGCGCGTTTGATCGCGACGCCGAGATCGTCGAGCACGCTGCGCATGTTTCGCGCCTTGCTCTCGTAATGCTGTTCGAGATCGGTGAGCATCGCGGTCTGCTTATGCTCCACCGCATCGAGCGAGCGCGATACATGCGCCAAGGCGCCTTCGAGGCCGGCGCCATTGCCGAGCGCGGCCACACGGACCACGTGTGTCGGCATCTCGCGTGATTGCAAGCGGGCTTCGCGATCCGGCGGCGCCTTGAAAATCACCGTGTCGTTGATCGGTCTGGGTTTCAGCCTGAGCTCACCGGCGTTGAGGGGTGCCGCTTTGCGGGCGCGCGGGATCGAGCCGGTGCCCATGAGATCGTTGGACATCGTCGACGTGCGCTGCTCGAGCGTGGCCTGCCGCCGCAACAATGTATTGAGTTTCTGCTCGAACTGTTGCTGGTCGAGCAATTGCCGGCTGGTGATGCGGTCGATCTCGGCGCGCAGTTCGGCGATGCGGTCCTCGTAGGCGATCTGCATCGTGGCCTCTCGGCCGATCAGCCGGGTCAGCACGTTTTCGCGGAAGGCAAAATAGGTCCCGGTCGCGATCGACCACACGCCCATAATCACCAGCGTGCCGACTACGATCCAGAATGCCACCGGACCGATGCGCACCTGATGTTTGCCATGGGCCAGCGTATAGCCGGCTTGAGGACGGTGCTGGGGCGCTTGACGCGACCCTTTCGCTGCCGTGCGGGCACGCCCCGACGGCGCGGAACGGGTATGTTCGGCGGTGGCTTGATACGAATGCGACATCGACTCTCCGGCCGGTTTACCCATAGGCGAAACCGGTTGAACAACGCACCCGATATCAATCCCATATGGTTAAGAATCCGGTAATCGGCCGGCGTCACTGTGAGATTCGAGCTTATGGCCAATCGGTTAGAGCGCGCGGGCCGCGGCCAGCACCTCTTCGGCGTGGCCGGCGACGCGGACCTTGGGCCAGATGTGGACGATGCGGCCTTGCGCGTCGATCAGAAAGGTCTTGCGGATGACACCATAATATTTGCGCCCATACAGCGACTTCTCGCCCCAGGCGCCGAAAGCTTCGAGCATGGCCTTGGTCTCGTCGGAGGCGAGCGCGATGGTGAGCTTGTGCTTGGTCTTGAACTTGTCGATCGCGGGGACGGGATCGGCCGAGACGCCGAGGATGTCGGTCCCGGCCCTGGCGAAGTCGGTGCGCAGACGGGAAAATGCGATAGCTTCCTTGGTGCAGCCGGAGGTATCAGCCTTCGGATAGAAATAAAGGACGAGGTTGCGGCCTTTGAATTCCTTCAGCGACACTTTGGCGCCGCCATCGCGGGGCAGGGCGAAGGCCGGGGCTTTGTCGCCGACTTTGAGCGGGTCCGCCATGTGCCTTCCTTTCGTCCTTTTTGGCCGGTCAATGTCGGCTTTGCCATTTGCGTCAAACGGGCGCAACGGGTTCCGCGACCATCGGCCCCGGGCCGTGCCGGGGGGCTCCCGGCGGCAAGCAATCTCTAAAGCGCCGAACGAGGGGTGCCCGCTGAGCTATGATGGGCAAAGAGCATAAGCGCAAAAAGGCGGGCACCCATCGGCCGCATGATGGCCGGGCGGGGAAGCCGCATGGCGCTCATGAGCATCACCCGGAGCATCCGCACCTCGAGCAGCGGGGACACCATCTCTATCACCTCGAGCATGCCGGCCGCCGCCGCTGGGGGCACCGGCTTCGCGCCGTGGTGCGCTTCGTCCAGCGCCCCTGGATCCGGCGTGTGTTCTGGAGTTCGACCCTGGTGCTGGCGGTCGCCATGGTCGCGGTGCTCGGCCTGTGGTGGCGGCTGTCGCAAGGACCGATCGAATTCGATGTGGCGACGCCCTGGCTGAAAAAGGCGATCGAGGACAATTTCGGTGGCAAGCACACCGTTACTGTCGGCGGCACCCAGATCGAACGCGACGAGCAGGGCCGCACCTCATTGCGGCTGCGCGATATTGTGGTGCGCGACGCCGACGGCACCATCGTCGCAAGCGCGCCCAAGGCCGAAGTCGGAATCTCCGGCGTGGCGCTGCTGCACGGCGAGGTGCGCGCGCAGAGCCTCAATCTAGTGGGCGCCGAAATGGCGGTGCGCATCGAACCCGACGGCCGCGTCACCGTCTTTGCCGGCGCCGATAAGCGCCCGATCGCGGTCGCAACGCCGGCGATTGCGCCGCCACTCGGACCGGCACCTGGGACTGCGCCAACACCGGGCGGTGAGCCGGCGCAAACGGCTGCGCCAACGAATGCCTTGCGCTCCGGGTTCGAAAATTTTGTCGGCGTATTGGCGTGGATCGACGGGCTGGGTGCGACCGGACTTGACGGTCACGATTTGCGCGAGCTCGGCCTCAAGAACGGCAATCTGATCGTCGACGACCGTCGCAACGGCAAGCGCTGGAGCTTCGACCATATCAATGCCAGCCTGCGGCGGCCGGCCAAGGGCGGAATCATTTTCTCTCTCCAATCGGATAACCGGCAGCGGCCCTGGTTATTAAGTGCAGCCATGCGGCCCTTGACCGACGGAGTGCGCGCTGTCGGCCTGGAAGCGCGCCAGGTCTCGATGCGGGACATCCTGCTGGCCATGCGCGTCAATGAGAACGTGTTCGATGCGGATATGCCGGTGTCGGCCAGCGTCCGCGCCGAGATTGCTCCCGACGGCACACCGCAAATCGTACAAGGACGGTTGTTCGCAGGGGCCGGCACCGTGGTCGATCACGAAGGCCACGATATCGTGCGCATGAAGCTCAACCGCGCGGATTTTCGCTTCGACTGGGATATCCATCGACACAGCCTGATCGTGCCGTTCCAGGTCGCGGTGGACGGCAACCAGTTCACCTTGCGTGCCACGCTGCAGGCGCCGAGCGATGACAGCGGCATCTGGAAATTCGCGCTGACGCGCGGAGATCAGATGATCGATCCCATCATAATCGCAGCCGGTCAGCCGAACGAGGAGAGTCTCGCGCTCAACCGGGTGAATATGCATGGCCGCATCGACACCGTGGGCCGGCGCATTGAACTCGACCAGGGCGATGTCAGCCATAGTGATAGCCGGCCCACGCATAATGTCGGCATAGCGTTCAGCGGCAGCCTTGACTGGTCCACCGCCCAGCCGCGACTGGCCTTCGGCATCGCCGGTACCCGCATGCCGACCGCGGTGTTGATGCAGTTGTGGCCCGTGATGGTCGCCTATGACGTGCGCGGCTGGGTCGAGAAGCATATTTCCGGCGGCACCGTCGAGCGCGTCGTGATCGCGGGCAATGCGCCGCTCGCGGATTTCAGGACTGACGGGCCGCCGACGCCCGATGACGGCCTTTCCATTGACATCGAGACCAGCGGCACGACGCTGCATCCGGTCACCGATTTGCCGGCGATCCACGATGCCGATCTCACGGTGCGGATTACCGGCCGCACCGCCACCGTCAATGTCGGCCGCGGCACCGTCGATGTGGCGCCGGGGCGCCGGCTCAATATCGCCAACGGCGTGTTCGAGGTGCCCGACACCCACCCCAAGCCGGCGCCGGCGCGGGTACATTTCCGTGTCGACGGGAGCGTGCCGTCGGCCGCGCTGTTGCTGGCAAAGAAGACGCTACGCAAGGAAGTCGATTTTGCGCTCGATCCGGCGACGAGCCGCGGCACCGTGGCGGCGCGGGTCTCGTTAGCCTTGCCGCTCGGGCGAACGCTGCCGCCCGGTTCGATCACCTACGACGTGAAAGCCGAACTCTCCAGCTTCGCCGCCGACAAGCTGGTGATGGGCCACAAGTTGGAAGCGGCGCAGCTGAAGATCGACGCCTCTTCGCAGGGCTATCAGATCAAGGGCGACGTCAAGATCAATGGCATACCGGCCACGCTGGAGGTGACCCGACAGAAGACGGACGCCGACGGCGCGCTGTCGCTGGATGCCAAGCTCGACGCGGCTTCGCGTCGCCGCCTCGGCATGGATCTCGGTGACAGCGTCACCGGCACAATCCCGATCAAGCTCACCGGCCGCTTCGGCGCCCCCGGCAAGGATCCGCCGCTCAATCTCAGCGCCGATCTCACGCCGGTCGCGATCAATGAACTGCTGCCGGGCTGGGAAAAGCCGGCCGGCAAGCCGGCGCATGCGACCGCGACTCTCGTGCGCGGGCCCAAGTCGCTTCGCTTCGACGACCTGACCATCACCGGCTCCGGCAGCAATGTGAAGGGCTCGATCGAGGTCGACAATTCCGGCGATTTCGTATCGGCGCATTTCCCGACATTCGCGATCTCCCAGGGCGATCAAGTGTCGCTCAACGCCGACCGCGGCTCCGACGGCGCATTGCATGTCGTCATGCGGGGCGACCTCTTTGACGGGCGCAACTTCATCAAGAACGCACTGGCCGGACACGCGCCGGAGAAGGGCAGGCATAAGCAGCCCAATCTCGATCTCGACATCAAAATCGGAACGGTGGCGGGCAATAACGGAGAAACGCTGCGCGGCCTCGATCTCAATCTCGTGCGTCACGGCGGCCGCATCCGCAGCTTCCGGCTCAATGCAAAGATCGGAAACGATGCGCCGTTGATCGGCGACCTGCGGCTGCGCGCGCGCGACAACCATCAGGTCATCTACCTCGATACCGCCGATGCCGGCGCCTTGTTCCGCCTCACCGACATGTATCCGCGCATGTATGGCGGCAGGATGTGGGTAGCGATGGATCCGCCGAGCGCGGATCAGCCTCGGCAGATCGGCCATCTCTACATCAGCAATTTCGTGGTGCGCGGCGAGCCGGCGCTCGAGCGTGTCGTGTCGGGCGCGCCCGGCCGGCCGAGCGGCAGCGTCGAATTCTCCGAACTGCGCGCCGATTTCACGCGCACGCCTGGCCGCATGTCGATCAGCGACGGCGTGGTCCGCGGACCGCTGGTCGGCGCGACCATCGAAGGCAACATCAACTACGTTAAGAACGACGTGCATCTGCGCGGCACCTTCGTGCCGTTCTATGGCATCAACAATATGTTCGGGCAGATTCCGATCGTCGGGTTGTTCCTCGGCGGCGGCAGCAATGAAGGCCTGCTCGGCATCACCTACGAAGCGGTCGGCCCGCCGGGCGCCCCGCGCGTGACGGTCAACCCGGTGAGCGCGATCGCGCCCGGGCTGCTGCGCAAGTTCATCCCGTCGCCGGGCTCGTTCGATCCGGAATTTCAGCCGCCCGCCCGCTGAGCGGGGGGCTTCAGGCGTAACAATTTTCGGGCGATCCTCCTGGCCGTTGTCCTGTTACGTCTTCCTGCATTTTCAGTCGTATCCGTCTGTCAAGGGGGTAGAATCATTAAATATTGGTAATTTGTTTATCCGCTGGTAACTCGCCTAGATACTGCATTGCTCAACAATAACAACCGCGTGCGGGGAGAAAAGAAGGCGAAGGGCATGGCCTATGGGTCAAGCGTCGATGGCCGCCGTTTCGCGGCGATGCTTGGCACAACGTACGGTGCTTCCTGGCCACCGGAACCTCCCCACGCGTCTGGTAACTCGGGGTAACCAAGGAGAGACAAATGGCCACCGCTGCTGCCACTCCCAGTGAATCGATCACGCGCGATAGATGGACCCAGCTGATCGCCGGGGTCATCTGCATGGTAATGATCGCCAACCTGCAATACGGCTGGACGCTGTTCGTCCATCCGATCAACAAGGCCCATGGCTGGTCAATCGCGGCCATTCAGGTCGCCTTCAGCATCTTCGTCGCGCTCGAGACTTGGCTGACGCCGGTCGAGGGATGGATCGTCGATAAACTGGGCGCGCAGAAGGGTCCGAAGCTGATGGTCGCCTTCGGCGGCATTATGATTGCCGTTGGCTGGATCGTCTGCGGCAGGGCAGACACGCTCTCGATGCTCTATCTTGGTTCGGTGTTCACCGGCATCGGCGGCGGCGCCGTCTACGCGACCGCGGTCGGACAGGCGGTGAAATGGTTCCCGGACCGCCGCGGGCTGGCGGTCGGTCTCACCGCCGCCGGCTTCGGCGCCGGCGCCGCGCTCACCGTGGTGCCGATCCGTTCAGTGATCGCTTCCAGCGGCTACGAGACCGCCTTCTTCTGGTTCGGCCTGGTGCAGGGCGCCATCGTGTTCCTGCTCGCTTGGCTCTTGCGCGCGCCCGAGCCGGGCGAGCTCGCCGGCCTGGCTCCGCCCAAGGTCGCGGTATCGGCCCGCAGCTATACGCCGGCCGAAGTACTGATGTCGCCGGTCTTCTGGGTGCTCTACGTCATGTTCGTGCTGGTCTCGGCCAGCGGCCTGATGGCGACGGCGCAGATCGCGCTGATCGCGCGCGACTACAACGTCGCCAACATCGCCATCCTGGGCGGCGCGACCGCCCTGTCGGTAGCGCTGATCATCGACAATCTCGCCAATGGCGCGGCCCGCCCGCTGTTCGGCTGGGTGTCCGACAATATCGGCCGCGAATACACCATGGCGATCGCCTTCGGTCTCGGCGCGGTGTCCTACTGGCTGCTTGGCGGCGCCGGCGGGGAGCCCTGGGCCTTCGTGGTGTTCGCCGCGCTCATCTTCCTGACCTGGGGCGAAATCTTCAGCCTGTTCCCGTCGACCTGTACCGACAGCTTCGGGCCGAAATTC
>JAKAMD010000431.1 GCA_021823875.1 Pseudomonadota bacterium
GAGGTTGGATGCGCCGTTGCGGGCGCGCGGCGATCGCGGGCCAATTTTTCGATGCGGAAGAGTTTCTGTTGCACGCCGCACGCCCCGATCCTGTCCCGGCCGGGACGTCATAGCGCGGCGGACATTAATGCTGAGTTGCAAAGCGAAAAGTCGTGCCCGCAAAGAAACCACTCGTTTACCATGCCGCTTCGCCATTTACGCAATATCAAGGTTAAGACGACGAAACGCCGTCGCCGCGCGCGCCATTGATCGATGGCGATCGTCATGTTTACCAAACGGTGTCGCTTTGGCGGTTGACTTGTACCGGCCGACGAAACGTTTTGTTCACCGAGTGCGTCAATGTCGCGTTTGCTTCTCCCCGGTCTTGCCCTGGTTGCGCTCGCAAGCAGCCCCGCCGCCGCTCAATCATACGCGTATGCGTCGGGTGCCATGCCGCCACCGCAAATGGTGATGGTGGCGCCGCCGCCCCCGCCGATGCGCTCCAACCTGGGAGGCGGGTTCATCGAATTCCTGTTCGGCGCGCACAATGTCGACGCGCCGGCTCCGCCGCCGCCACCGGCTCCGATCGCTTACGCGCCGCCGCCGCCCGGTTACGCCAATACCGCGCCGGTCGATCCCATGATGGGAGAGCAGGCGCCGCGCTATCAGATGGATCCGCAATTCCAGCGTCAGGAAGTCGCCTATAGCGGCAAGGAAGCGCCCGGCACCATCGTCGTCGATACCCCGCACCACTTCCTTTACCTGGTCGAAGCCGACGGCAAGGCCATGCGCTACGGCATCGGCGTCGCGCGCAAGGGATTCACCTGGTCGGGCGTGCACAAGATCACCGCCAAGAAAGAATGGCCGGACTGGATTCCGCCGAAAGAGATGCTGGCGCGCCAGCCTTACCTGCCGCACCGCATGGAAGGCGGCCCCAATAACCCACTCGGCGCACGCGCGCTCTATATCGGCAATACGCTCTATCGTATCCACGGCTCCAACGAGCCGTGGACCATCGGTCACAACGTGTCGTCCGGCTGCATCCGCATGCGCAACGCGGACGTGATCGATCTCTACAAGCGCGTGGGTATCGGCACCAAGGTGGTGGTCGTGGGCCCGCATGGGTCGGATCGCGACTACATTCCGCCGGTGTCGACCGATCCGCGCAACGTCGAACAACCCGGCTGACAGGTGAAAGCTGCGCTCAGGCGGGCTCGGCGAGCGCCATGCCGCGCTCGGCCATGAGCTTGGGGAAAGCGTCGGAATCCAAATACGCGAATTCGCGCTCGCGAAGATCGGTAAGCGGATCGAGGCTGCGCAATTCGGCGTCGACGAAGCCCGGATGGCACATGATCAGGCCGCCATCCGGAAGGCCGGTGAGGAAACCCGGGAACAATTTTGCGAAATCGGCTTTGGCGGTGAATTCGTAGGAGCCGGCAAAGGCCGGGTTGGTGGCGACGCCCAGGCGTTGCGCCTTGCGGCGCATTCCCAGGCTGAGGATGTCGAGGATCAGCGGTTTGGCGTCGCGCAGGCGGCGGGCGCCGGGCGCGCGTCCGCATTGCCGCACCCAGGCTTGCGGCGCGGCTTCCGTCATCACCTTGAGCAGCGCGTCGCGCACCTGCGGCGCGAGATGCACATGCTGATGGCCGTCGAAATAGTCGGGCGGGCGTCCAAAGGCTTCGACGAAAAGACGAAGTTGCGTGCCAATCTCGATGACCAGCGCCTCCGGCTTGAGTTGGCGCGCGATGCCACGGCTCATCATCTCCGGCATCGGCAGGAAGCAGCCTTTGCGCAGCGGCGCAAATCCCTCGCTCATCGGCGCAAATGGCGCGGTGAGCGTGACGTGGAGCCCAATGGCCACGCGCGTTTCGTCGGCATTAAGCGCGTCGAGTGCGCGCGCCTCGGCAGGATTGAAATGCGGCGACACCACCATCACTGAGGTGGCATTGAGGCGCCGGCGCGCGATCAATTGGCGGATGCCTTCGCTTACGCCCGGCGACAAGCCGTAATCGTCGGCGCAGAGCCAAATGCGGCGAAGCGTATCCCGCATGTTCCGCTCATTCCGCGGCGCGGGCGGCGCCCGAACGCGTCGGCTTGGATGTTTCCTTCGCGATTTCCTTGGGCGCTTCTTTGGCGGATTTCAGGCTTTGCTCGGCAACGAAATAGACCGGACGCGCTTTGATCTCGGACAAGAGCTTGCCGATATATTCGCCGAGCACGCCGATCATGATGAGTTGCACCGAGCCAAGCACCATCATGCCGACGAAGAGCGAGGGGTAGCCGGGGACGTCCTGGCCGTAGATCCAAGTCTGGATCAGGATCTGGCCGCCAAAGATGAGCGCCAGCACGGCGAGCAACACGCCGAGCAGGCTCGCCACCCGGAGCGGCGCCACCGTGAAGGACGTCAGTCCCTCGATCGACAGGCCGATCAGGCTCCAGACATTCCAGCTCGTCACGCCGTGGGCGCGCGCGGCCGGCTCGTAGTCGACGCGCGTCTGGCGGAAGCCGATCCAGCTCGACATGCCTTTGAAGAAACGGTTGCGCTCCGGCATCTGCCGCAGCGCCGCGACCGCGCGCGCCGATAGCAGGCGGAAATCGCCGGCATCCTCCGGGATTTTTTGCCGCTGGCCCCAGTTGATCAACGCATAGAACCAGTGCACGCCGACGCGCCGCAATCGGGATTCGTTCTGGCGGTTCGCCTTGGCGGTGAACACTACGTCATAGCCGTCGTCGAGCCAGCGCGAGACCAGCGTTTCGATCAGCTCGGGCGGATGCTGGCCGTCGCCGTCGATGAACATCACGGTGCCAAGCCGGGCATGGTCGAGGCCCGCGAGCAGGGCAGCCTCTTTGCCGAAATTGCGTGACAGGCTGACGAGCTGGATATCAAGCGGACCGGCGGGCAGGTCCTGCGCGACGCTGTGGGTGGCGTCGCGGCTGCCGTCGTCGACATAGACGATTTCGACCGGGATCGCGCGCTCCGCCTTGATACGGCTGCCGGCCGCGACAATGCGCTCGTGCAGGCGGGCCAAGCCCTTGGCCTCGTTATAGAGCGGCACCACGATCGACAGGCCGGAGCTGGCCTCCGCGTGCGCTGCATCGCCTGCGTTTTTCTTGCTTTTCCCCGGCATCGTCGGTTTCGGCCTCGTTTGCGTCGGGCGATCTATAGCGCATGCGCCAAAGCCTGTCGCGCCGTTCGATTCCTCGGACTTGGCGTCCCAGGGGCTCGGCGCGACGCAGCGGATATGCTAACCGGGCGCACCATGAATGCGCCGCCCCCCCACACGCTGCTCGACCGTCTCCACACTGCTTGGCACGCGCGCGCCCTTTCCCTGA
>JAKAMD010000432.1 GCA_021823875.1 Pseudomonadota bacterium
CAGGCCGACGAACACCGCGCTGATCGGGTGCTTGACGAAGACGAAGATGTCGCCGCGCGAGATCAGCATGGCCCTGCGGAAATTCTCCTCGAAGCGCGGGCCCAGTACGAAGCCGAGCAGGATCGGCGCCGGATGGAAGCCGAGCAGCAGCAGGATATAGCCGAAGATGCCGATGCCGAGCGTGAGCACCACCTGGAACATGTCGTTGTTGGCGCCGTAGACGCCGATGCAGATGAAGAACAGCGCGCTCGGATAAAGATACTTATAGGGCACCGCCAGAAGCTTCACCCACAGCCCGATCATCGGCACGTTGAGCACGACCAGGATAATGTTGCCGATCCAGAAGCTGGCGATCAGGCCCCAGAAGATGTCCGGGTGCTCGCTGATCAGTTGCGGGCCGGGCACGATGCCCTGGATCATCAGCGCGCCGAGGATGAGCGCCATCACCGCGTCGCCGGGAATGCCGAGGCTCATGGTGGGGATGAAGTCGCCCTGCACCGAGGAATGGGTGGAGGCTTCGGGGCAGGCGACGCCTTCGATCATACCGGTGCCGAATTTCTCCGGCGTGCGCGAGATCTTCTTTTCGGTGGCGTAGGACACGAAGGAGGCGATGGTCGGCCCGGTACCGGGAATGAGCGAGCACAGGCTGCCGATCAAGGTACCGCGGATCATCGCTGGGAACGCCCGCTTGAACTCCTCCTTGGTCGGACGCATGTCTTTCAGTTTTACATTGGCGTATTTGTCGTCGAACTTGATTTCCTGATTGATGGTCTTGAGGAACTCGGCGATGCCGAACAGGCCGAGCGCGAGCGCGACGATCTCGACGCCGTCATAGAGCTCGAGGATGCCGAAGGTAAGGCGCGGCGTGCCGGTCTCGATGTCGGCGCCGACGATGCCGATCAGCAGGCCGAGCACGGTCATGGCCACGCCCTTGAGCGGCGAGCCGCGCGCCAATGTCGAGCCCGCCAATAGGCCGAGCAGCATCAGCGAACACACTTCGGCTGGGCCAAATTTCATGGCCACGCTGACCAGCACCGGCGCCAGGAAGATCATCTCGGTGATGCCCCAGCTAGCGCCGATGAACGAGCCGATCACCGTGATGCCGAGCGCGGCGCCGCCGCGGCCCTGCTTGGTGAGCGGATAGCCATCAAGACATGTGACCGCGTGCGGGGCGTGACAGGGTAGGTTGAGCAGGATCGAACATATGGCGCCGCCATATTGCGAGCCATAGAACACGCCGGCCAGCATCAGGATCGCCGCGACCGGCTTCATGCCGAAGGTAAGCGGCAGGAGGATCGAAATGGTGGCGACCGGCCCGAGGCCCGGCAACACGCCCACCATGTTGCCGACCAGCACGCCGAGGAAGCAGAACATCAGGTTGTGCGGCTCGAAGGCGACGCCGAAACCATACCAGAGATCGGTGAGTGCGGTTTCGATCATGACCAGGCGCCCCAGCTCAGCATCGGCATCGGCAGTTTGAGGAGATAATGGAACAGCAGCACGCCGAAGAGCGACATGCCGCCGGCAAGGATGGCGGCGTTTATCACCTTGGTTTCGCGATCACCGAGCGCGGAAACGAAGACGCAGGCAAATGTCGCGGGCAGCATGCCGGCGTAATAGCCCAGCACGACGAATAACGCCGGCCCCAGGATGATACAGGTCCACCCCCACCATTCGGGGCGCAAGTCGATGGTTTCTTCTTCCTCGGAGGCCATGCTGCCGATCGCGGTTCCCGCGATCATGATGCCGAGAATGACCAGGAGTACCCCGAGAGCGAGCGGGAAATAACCCGGGCCCATCTGATGCAGCGTGCCGATCGGGTAACGTGTGCCGTCATGCGCCGCGATCAGGCCCAAGAGGACCATGAGCGCGCCGGCGTAATAGTCGCGCTTCAAGCGAAATATGTGCCGCACTGTGGATTCTTCTTGAGTGTTACCTACCCCTACGAATTATCTATAGCGGTCGCGTCACCAAATTGAAATAGCGCCGTCGAATCTTCCAAGGTGTACGGAATCGCCTTTGCCCGACAATGACTTCGGCGCCAGAACCGGGCCGGCGCCGACAAGACCCGCATCATCGGATGGCATCCTGTCGAGCGGTCGGTACAGGTTGCGCGCGGCTGGCAGGGCTCAGATACCGGGGTGACGTCAGAGAATACCGGAAATGATCAGCGCGACGCCGACACTGAAGAAACTTATGATTACGATGACGATGAGGGAATCCAGAAATGGCTTGGTGACAAGCGGATGCACCACACCGTTGCGCGGCTTGAAGTACCAAAGGCCGGCGCCACTGACGCCGACCGCGACAGCACCCGACAAGATTGAAAGCATGAGGAAAGTCCCGCAGAAATTGGCGGGACCCTTTGTAGGCAACCGGCTGCCGTCAACGACGTGAAGCTTCGCGGTACCGGCATATATGCATATATTAAGCTTAAACCGGCGCGTGGCGCCGCCGCCATCAGCCAGCCGCGGCGGCGGAGATCGACAGGACGCCAGCGACCAGCAGCACGGACTGGACACAAAAGACCGTGATGTTGACATCCCAGCGCTTCGCAAACATCGGCAATGGTGCCGCGAAGGGCAGGTAGCCATTGTCGTCATAGGCGCCGCCGCCATAGACCGGCATGGCGAATACCGCGACGAAAAAGGCGCCATAGACGATGAACGCCATGAGAGCTGCCAGGTAGAGCCGGGCGATGGCGTCAGCGCCTGGCCACCAAATCAGCACCAGCGCCAGCATACCGAAGCCGGCATAGCTCGAAATTTGCCAGACCACGTGGAAGCGTGCGTGCGGGGTCCATTTCGGATTGGTCGCATGCGTCTTGTTAAAGTCGGCGAAAATGGTCGCGAGGGCGTAGCCGAGAGTCGCCAGCGTCAGCAAAACCCGGGCAAGCAAGGTCGTATCGAAACCGATGGCCATGGTCGTTCCCCTTTTTTGTGGCGGCCAGCATCGTCCAATCGGGGCTCGGGCGCCAGTAATCCGGCGGCGCACCCGTGGTGGCGCTGGGAAAATTGTTCCGCCGGCCGGAGGTGTCGGAGGAAGAAGGGCGGCCGCGCGTGTTGATAGCGCGGCGTTAGCGGTTGCCGGCCGGGGTAAACTTGCTCATGTTCCGAGTCACTGGAGCGGGGCCGCGATGCGCCAATATCTCGATTTGATGGAACATATCCTGGCCGATGGCGTGGAGAAGCACGATCGCACCGGTACCGGTACGCTATCGGTGTTCGGCTATCAGATGCGCTTTCGCCTGGCCGACGGGTTTCCGCTGCTCACCACCAAGAAGCTGCACCTCAAGTCAATCATCCACGA
>JAKAMD010000433.1 GCA_021823875.1 Pseudomonadota bacterium
ACTTCTATCCGCGCATGGTGCAGCGCGATTTCACGCCGCGGGGCTATGCGCGGCAGCTGCTCAAGGATCTCGAAATGCTGCACAAGTTCGCCGGCGGCCTGAAGGCGCCCTTGCCGATGAGCGGGCAGGCTCTGTCGCTGTACCGCATGCTGGTGCACCTCGGCCACGCCGAGCTCGATTCGACCGCGGTATTCAAGCTGTACGAGCGTCCGGGCCCGGCCTGATCGCCGCGGGGAAGCCGTGCGCTCGCAGGCCATCAGCTTGAACACCAGGCCGAGCTTTCGCATCGCGCTATTGGTCCTTGCCTTCATCGGCATCAGTGTGGCGGGCTGTGCCTATTACTGGTCTAGCTTGCGCAACAGCCAGGCGCAGGAACTGCGGGCCGCGCGGGAACGCATCGAAGTCCGTGCGAATCAGCTGCAGGAAGCGGCGGCGCAGCAGTTCGACGCGACGGTGCGCAGCATCGACACGGCATTGAAGTACCTGCGCATCGTCTATGTCGACGATCGCGGCAATTTCGATCGCGCGGCGCACGACGTCCTGCGCACCTATCCCGAAGGCATGCTGCAGTTCGTCACGGTGTTCGGGCCCGACGGCTACCTCGCCTACGCGTCCAATAACCAGCGCGAACGGATCTACTTCGGCGATCGCGAGCACTTTCGTGTGCACCTGGACGACAAACAGGACAAGCTGTTCATCAGCAAACCCATTATCGGCCGCATCGCGGGCGTGCCGCTGATTCAATTCACGCGGGCGATCCGCGACGGCAGGCGCTTCCTCGGAGTCGTCGGCATTCCGGTGCGCGCGGATTACCTGGCCAAGGCCTTCGGCGCCTTGCGCGTGGCCCCGGACGATTTGCTCGCCCTTATCCGCCCGGGCGGCGGCTTCATGGCGCGCAATCGCGGCCTGGAAGGCGCGCTAAGCGCAACCGTCCCTGCGGATCGGCCGTTCCTGCTCGCCAAGCCGGGGGAGCGCGGATTGTTCCGCGACGTGGCGACCATAGAAAGAGTGCCAATGGTGTTTTCCTGGCGGCGGCTGGCGGAGTGGCCGGTCAGCGTGGTCGCAGCCGTCAACGAGCAAAGCGAACTGAACGCGCTCACGCTTCGTCACGAGAACGAGCGCCGCCGGGCGCTGCAAGCCATGACGACCATCGTCCTGCTGTCGCTGGGCGCCGGTCTTCTGCTGCTCGGGCTGGCCAGAAAGAACGAGCAGCTCGCCCGAGGCGAGGCGCGTTACGCCAGGGTCCTCGACGGTACCGGCGAGGGTTTCTGGGAGTGGAACCTGCGAACGCAGCTGTTCACGGTCAGCCCGAACTTTGAATTGATGCTGGGACGTGGGCCCGGCGAGTGGGATGCGTCCTACGCGTCATGGCTGCGCGATGTCCATCCGGACGATGTCGCAGCGGCGAGGACCTCGCTCGAGGCGCATCTCGCGGGGGAGGCTCCGGCTTATGCCGCTGAATTCAGGATGCGGACCAAGTCTGGAGAATGGAAATGGATTCAATCCCGGGGAAAGGTCGCCGAGCGCAGCGCGGACGGACGCCCTCTGCTGATATCGGGTACCCATGCCGATATCAACGAACGCAGGTGCGCAGAAGCGCAGCTGCGCAAGCTGTCGCGCGCGGTCGAGCAGAGTCCCGCAACCATCGTCATCACCGACCGCGAGGGCCGGATGGAGTACGTGAATCCGCGCTTCGAAGAAACCACGGGCTACACGCGGGGAGAAGCGATCGGACGCAATCCGCGCCTGCTCAAGTCGGGCGTGAATGCGCCGAGGGTGTACGCGGATCTGTGGAAGGCGATCAGCGCCGGCGGCGAATGGCGCGGGGAACTGTGCAACCGCAGGAAGAACGGCGAGCTGTACTGGGAGCAGGCCGCCATTTCCGGCCTGCAGGGAGACGACGGTCAGATTACGCACTACGTCGCCGTGAAGGAGGACATCACCGAGCGCAAGCGCGCGGAGCAGGAACTGGCGCGTGAAAGCCAGAGAAGCACCTTGCTGCTGCGCAACGCGAGCGACGGCGTGCATATCCTCGATCGCGACGGAAACGCGCTCGAAGTCAGCGACTCCTTTTGCGACATGCTCGGCTATGCGCGCGAGGAACTCATCGGCGCCAACGTCGCCCTGTGGGATGCCCAGCGGTCTGCGCCCGAATTGAAGCAGCGGCTCGACGCGCAGGTCAACTCGGCGGAACGCGCGGTATTCGAGACCCGGCATCGACGCCGCGACGGCAGCGTGTTCGACGTCGAGGTTACCCGCCAGCGCATCGAGTTGGACGGGAAGATCGTGCTGTACAACTCGTCGCGGGACGTTACCGAGCGCAAGCGCACGGACCTGGCCTTGCGCGCATCCGAGGAGAAATTCGCCAAGGCGTTCCGCTCGAGCCCGATGTTCATTTCCATCAGCACCGTTGCCGACGGCCGCTACGTCGAGGTCAACGAAGGTTTCCTGCAAGGCACCGGCCGCGGACGCGAGGAGGTCATCGGCCGCACTTCCGCCGATATCGCGCTGTGGAACGATCCCCGGGACCGCCGGCGCGCGATCGACACCCTGCTCAGGGATGGCCGGCTCAGCGGTTTCGAAGCCGAGTTGTGCAGGAAATCCGGAGAGCTGATGGTCTGCGAAATCTGGGCGGAGCCGATCGAAATCGAGGACAGTCCCTGTGTCATCTGGGTTACCAACGATGTCAGCGCGCGCAAAAAAGCCGAGGCGGCGCGCGAACAGCTTGCGCTGCAGCTGCGCGAATCGCAGAAAATGGAGGCGATCGGCACGCTCGCAGGCGGCATCGCGCACGACTTCAATAATCTGCTGGCCGTGATTCTGGGGAATATTGCGCTGGCGCGCCAGGACGCGGCGCCGGATTCCGAGTTGGCGCGGAGCGTGCAGGAGATCGAAAAGGCGGCCCAGCGCGCCAAGGGCTTGGTGCGCCAGATCTTGGCGTTCAGCCGCAGGCAGGCGCACGAACTCACAAACCAGGCGCTGCGCCCAATCACCGAGGAGGCGATACGGCTGCTGCGCGCCACGCTCCCTGCCGGGGTCGAGCTGGTCACCGCGCTGGCGGACGAACCCATCCATGCGCGCTGCGACGCCAACCAGGTCGAACAGGTGCTGATGAACCTGTGCACCAATGCCTGGCAGGCACTGGCAGGCCAACCCGGCAGGATAGAAATCCGGCTGGAACGGCTTGCGCTGGACGCGTCGGCCGCGCAAGGGCTGGGTGATCTGGAGCCGGGCGAATTCGCGCAGCTAACGGTGACCGATAACGGCGCCGGCATGGACGAGGCCGTCCAGGCGAGGATGTTC
>JAKAMD010000042.1 GCA_021823875.1 Pseudomonadota bacterium
GTCGCATTTCCATTCGTAACGCCGGTAGTTCAACGTCTCGAATACGTAACGGGCGAGCAGGTATTGCGCCTCGGTGGCGAGCGGCGTGCGCTGCAGCGTCGGCGCATAGACCACATGGCCGACTTCGATCACGCGGTGGTCCGGACGGATGTTCAGAAGCGAGAACACGCCGCATGCGCGGCCGGCACTGTCGACGATGGCGTAGAAATAAGGGTCCGCTTGGTCGGCGCGCATGACGACCCATTCGGTGAACGTTGCCGCGTCGGCGAAGGGTCCTGAGCTCGGCATATAGGTCCACAGCGCATCGTGCCCTTTCACCGCGTTCCACAGGGTGGCGGCGTGACCTGCCGCGAGCTTTTCGATGCGGCCGAAGCGTCCGGCGAGCGTCACCGGGCCGGGCAAGGCGGCGGGCGTCGGATCGACAGCCGGCCCGACGGGCGGTGTGTTGGAGGCAGTCATGTGCGGATCTTCAGTTCGTCGCGGGTGGGCTATTTAGCCGATTTTTCCCTCCGGGCGTAGCCGTGGCCGGCAAATTCCGCCGTACCGGTGTGCATCTGCGCGGCATTTGATTTTCCTTGGCCGATCGGGTGAACTCCGGCGCAATTCCGGCCCACAGTGGGAGCTTGTGACATGCTGAAGACGATCGCGGCCTTCGACCGCATCGGAGAAGAAAATGCCTTTGCCGTGCTGGCCCGCGCCAATGCGCTGGCCGCCCAGGGGCGCGATATCATCAATTTGGGCATCGGCCAGCCCGATTTCCGCACGCCCGATTTCATCGTCGAGGCGGCGGTCAAGGCGCTGCGCGAAGGCCATCACGGCTATACGCCGGCAACCGGCATCCCGCCGCTGCGCGAGGCGGTGGCCGAAGACCTGCACAAGCGCTTCAATGTCGAAGTTTCGCCCGACAGCGTGATGATCATGCCCGGCGGCAAGCCGACCATGTTCGTCTCGATCCTGATGTTCGGCGAGCCGGGTGCCGAGATCATGTATCCGGACCCGGGCTTCCCGATCTACCGCTCGATGATCGAATTCACCGGCGCCACGCCGGTGCCGGTGCCGATCCGCGAGGAGAACGGCTTCGCCTTCTCCGCCGAGGAGACGCTGTCGCTGATCACGCCGAAGACGCGGCTCATCATCCTCAACTCGCCGGCCAATCCGACCGGCGGCGTCACGCCCAAGAGTGAAGTCGACAAGCTGGTCGCCGGCCTGGCCAAGTGGCCGGATGTCGCCATTATGTCGGACGAGATCTACGACCACATGGTCTATGACGGCGAGACCCATGTCTGCCTGCTGTCGTATCCGGAAATCCGCGACCGGCTGATCCTGCTTAACGGCTGGTCGAAGACTTATGCGATGACCGGCTGGCGGCTCGGCTATGCGGTGTTTCCGGGCAAGCTCTACGACTATGCGCGCAAGCTGGCGGTGAATTTCCATTCCTGCGTCAACGCGTCGGCGCAATATGCCGGGCTCGCGGCGCTGAAAGGACCGCAGGACGAAGTGTGGAAGATGGTCGCCGAGTTCGACAAGCGGCGCAAAGTGGTGGTCGAGGGCCTGAACAAATTGCCCGGCGTGTCCTGTGCGACGCCGAAAGGCGCGTTCTATGCCTTCCCCAACATCAAGGCGACCGGCTGGAAGGCGAAGGCGCTGGCGACGGCGCTGCTCGACGATGCCGGCGTCGCCATCATCGGCGGGCCGGACTTCGGCATTCTGGGCGAGGGCTATGTACGATTGTCTTACGCCAACTCGACCGAGAACATTCTGAAGGCGCTTGACCGCATGGGCGAATTCCTCAGCAAGCGTAAGGCGGCATGACGCCGCCTCAGCCTGCTCTTGCTGCCTTGAAGCGAGCCAGGCCGTCGGCTGACCAGTGCTCAGCGGGTTTGTAGAACTCCGGTACCGACGGAACGTCGTCCGGCAGGATCACCCACGGCAGTTTGGTCGAGGTGTAGATGTGGATATTGGGCGGCGCCCACGACGGATTGTCGAGCGTGCCGACACGCACGAAATGAATGTTCGGGCCGGCGCCGCCGTAATTGCTCCACACGGTCACGCCGCAATCCGGGCAGCGCCAAAATACCTGGCCCTTGCCGCTCGCGCTGGGCAGCTTCTGCTGCACCGGCTGGCCCTTGAGCACTTCGACTTCCGACGCTTCGATGAAGGCGTTGACGGCGAAGGCCGAGCCGGTTTCGCGCTGGCACCACGTGCAATGGCAGCAATGCACGAAGATCGGCCGGACCTTGAGGCGATAGCGCACGGCGCCGCAGGTGCAGCCGCCATCCATCATGGCGTCATGTTGACCGGTCATTTCAATCTCCCCGGTGTCGCGCGGGCGGAAAATGCCTATCTTCTCACGGCGACACACCGCTGTCGCGTTCGATCACCACCTTCACCGGCGTGCGCATATTGATGTCCCGCTGCGGGAACGGGATTTCGATGTTCTCGCGCTTGAACGCGTCCCATAACGCGAGCAGCACGTCGCCGCGCACATTGCTGGTGCCGGCGATCGGATCGCGGATCCAGAAATACAGCATGAAATCGAGCGAGGAATCGCCGAAGCCCTTGAGGTGGCAGAACGGCGGCGTCGTCGTCAGCACGCGATTGACCGAACGTGCCGCCTCGACCGCCAGTTCGCGCACCCGATGGGGGTCGGCATGGTAGGAGACGCCGAATTCGACGTCGATGCGTACCTCGTCGTTGGAATAGGACCAGTTGATCACGCGCTGGGTGACGAAGTCCTCGTTCGGGATGAGGAACTCCCGGCCGTCGCGGGTGACCACGGCGGTGTAGCGCGCGCCCATTGATTCGACCCAGCCGAACGAATCGCCGACCGTGATGACGTCGCCCGGCTTGATCGACTTGTCGGCGAGCAGGATGATTCCGCTCACCAGGTTGGAGACGATCTTCTGCAGGCCGAAGCCGAGGCCGACGCCGACCGCGCCGGAGAAGAAGGCGAGCGCCGAGAAGTCGATGCCTACCGTCGACAGCACGATCAGGATGGCGAAGGTGATCAGCAGCAAGCGGATCAGCTTGCCGATCAGCACCTGGATCGACGGCGTGAGCTCGCTGACGCCGTGCACGCGCTTTTCGAGGAAATCGCTCGCCACATTGGCCACCCACAGCGTGAGCAGCAGCAGCACAGTGGTCTTGAGCAGCAACAGCGGGGTGACGCGCATGCCGCCGATCACGACCCCGACCGAGTCGAGCGCATTGGTCACCGGTTGCAGCAGGCCGAGAATGCTGAGCGCCGCAATGGTCCAGGCCGACACTGCCACCAGCCGGTAGACGAACTGGTTGCTGATCAGTCCGGCGACCAGCGCGATCACCACCCAGGCGGTGGCGAGACTGGTAGCGACGCCGAGCAGATAGGAGGCGCTCGGCCAGGTGATCGCCATCATGCCGGCATGCATGACCACCAGCACCACGATGAAGATGATGGTGCCGAGATTGGCCACCACGTGGCGCATGAACTGACGCAGGAATGACGGCCAGTCCGCGGTCAGCGCCGTAAGGTCGAGCCGCCGGCGGATCAGTGCCGCCGCCACGAGTCCGATCGCCGCTGCCACAACGATGAGGCCGAGCTGCAGCAGCAGCCGGACCGACGCGAGTTCGTGCCCGAGCGCGCTTAGCGCATTGTTGAGATTGCCGGCCAAGTCGCGGACATTGTCCATGAAGCTCTCCGTTCGCCCCCCCGATGGCATTGGCCCGCAAAGCGGATCAATATCAGAATTGAGGAAACACCGGGCGTCCGCCCGGCCAGGCACCAAGGGGTTATGCACATGTACGACCGGGATCTGTCGGAAGAACAGCGCTTGATGCGGCAAAGCTGCCGCGATTTCGTCGACGAGGTGGTTCTTCCCTTCATTCGCGAGAACTGGCAGCGCGAATGGTCGATGGTGCCGGAGGACCGCCTGCCGCCGAGCATCCTGGAGGAGGCCGACAAGATCGGCATCCGCACGCTCGGCGTGCCGGAAGAATTTGGCGGGGTGGAGCTCGAACCGGGCACCGAGATCGCGACCTTCGCCATGATCGCGGAAGAGATCGCGCGCGGCGATTCCGGTCTCGCCGACAAGCTGGTGCAGACCTGGAAGGTCTCGGTGCTGCTACGCCAGTTGGCGCCGCGCCATTTGCAGGAGAAGTGGTTTCCGCAACTGGTGCAGAACCCGCAATTCCTGATGGCGCATTGCCTGACCGAGCCGCGCGGCGCTTCCGACCGTTGGCTGCCCTACAACGTGCCGGAAGCAGCCATGCAGACCAAGGCGGTGAAGGTCGACGGCGGCTGGGTGATCAACGGCCGCAAGCAGTTCATCTCCAACGGCTACGATGCCTCGCTCTATGTGGTCTATGCCAACACCAATACCAAGGTTGGCATGATGCAGGGCACGTCATCGTTCCTGGTGCCGCGCGATACCAAGGGCTTCGCGGTGACGCGCTGCAACGAGACACTCGGCTGCCGCTTCATGAACAACGGCGAGATGGCGTTCGAGGACATGTTCGTGCCAGATGACCAGTTGCTGGTGAAGGACACGGCGCTCGGCTCGGCCGGCGTCTATTTCCGGCCCGGCAAGATCATCCAGGCGGCAAAGAATCTCGGCGTCGGCGTGCGCGCCTTCGAAGCCACCGCCGACTATGTGCAGAACTACGTGCAGGGCGGCAAGATCCTGATCAAGCATCAGGCGGTGGCGCTCCGGCTGGCCGACATGGCGACCAAGATCGAAGCGGTGCGCGCGCTGCTCGACCGCGCCTCCAAGGCGGTCGACGACAACGCGCCGGAAGCGGAAGTGCTGTGCAACATGGCTAAGATGTTTTCTTCCGAGGAGATCATGAAGGTTGCCCAGCATGCGGTCGAACTGCATGGCGGCAACGGCATCATGCTCGACTTCGGCATCGAGAAGGTGCTGCGCGACGCCGTCATCTTCCTGCACATGGATGCGACGGTCGACATCTCCAAGTTCAAGATCGTCAAGAACCTGTTCCCGGATACGGCGGGCAAATACGCGGGGCCGGAATGACTCTGCCTGCCCCGGACGCGCCGCAGCACGAAGTGGTGCGGCGCAGATCCGGGGCCTTCGCAAACTCGGAATTTGGAACGGTCACGGGTCTGCAGCGCATCACTGGCGTGCTGCACTGCGCCCGGGACAAGCGGCGCTACTTCACCACAAACCTGAACCCGATCACCACGATCACCAGGCCGATTACTTGTGCGATACTTGGCATGATGCCGAGCGCGAGATAGCCGATGATCAGCGAGAAGCCCGGCACCAGGGCCGGGAAGGTCGCTGCGCGGCCGGCGCCGAGCAGGATCACCGCGCGCGCGAACAGATAGATCGGCAGCACGCCGGACAGGATGCCCTGCACCACCACCTGCACCAGGTTCTCGAACAGGCTCATGCGCAGGATGCCGTCGAAGCCGGCGACAACGCCGTAAAGTGGCGCGTAGACGAGGACCGACAGCACGCCGACGACGGCGATCGCGCGCGTGCCCGACACGCTGTAATGGCGGAGCAGCGTGCCGAAGATCGCCCAGAACAGTCCGGCGGTGGCGAACAGGAGATCGCCGCCGACGCCGTGACTGCCGATGGTGGCAAGCGACTCGGCGCCGAACACCATGAGTCCCGCGATGAGGGTCAGGCCGCCGATGATGCGCCGCAGCGTCGCCGGCTCGCCGAGCATCACCGTCGCCAGGACCAGCCCGAACAGCGCCGCGCAGGCCGGTTGGATGGTGGTGCCGTGGCCGAGCGGCACCAGGATGAAGCCGGTATAGGCGATCATGGCCTGCGGCGGCCCGGCCAATACGCTCATGACGAGGCCGCGGCCCCAACCAAAGCCGCGCAGGTCGCGGAAGCCGTCGCGTAGCGAAAACGCCAGCAGCAGCAATCCGGTCCAGAAGAAGCGGTGAAAGGCGAGATCGGCCGGCGAAAAGCCGACGGCGATGCCGTGTTTGGCGGCGACAAAGCCGGCCGCCCAGCCCAGTGATGCGGTGACGCCGCACAGCGTTCCGATCAGGATGGCGCGCGCGGGCGTCGATTGGCCGGGCAGGTCCAATGCAGATTCCTCAACCCTGGCGAGGGTGACTTGGCAGGGCCTGATACTCTAGGATCGCGCCTCAAGTCCAACGTCCAAAAGTATTGATTTTCATCCCGGGAACAAACGCTCATGGCGAAGCCGCGCAAAGTCATCATCACCTGTGCCGTCACCGGCTCGATCCACACGCCCTCGATGTCGCCGCACCTGCCGGTGACGCCGCAACAGATTGCCGACGCCGCCATCGGCGCGGCCGAAGCGGGCGCCTCCGTGGTCCACCTGCATGCGCGCAATCCGCAGACCGGCGCGCCCGACCAGTCGCCGGAAGCCTTCGCGCCCTTCCTCAAGGTGATCAAGCAGCGCTCCAACGTGGTGGTGAACATCACCACCGGCGGCGCGCCCACCATGACCGCCGAAGAGCGCGTGCGCCCGGCCGCCACCTTCAAGCCGGAAGTCGCCTCGCTCAACATGGGCACGATGAACTTCGGCCTCTATCCGATGATCCCGCGCTACAAGGGCCAGTTCAAATACGACTGGGAAGAGCCCTATCTGGAGAAGTCGCGCGGCGGCATGTTCAAGAACACCTTCGCCGACATCGAATACATCCTCTCCACCTGCGCCGAGAACAACACCCGCTTCGAGATCGAGTGCTACGACATCGGCCATCTCTACACGCTGCGGCATTTCCTCGACCGCGGCCTGGTGAAGCCGCCGTTGTTCGTGCAGGGCGTGTTCGGCATCCTGGGCGGCATCGGCACGCATCCCGAAGACGTCATGATGATGAAGCGCACCGCCGACCGCCTGCTCGGCGACAATTACGAATGGTCGGCGCTCGGCGCCGGCGCATCCCAGATGCGGGTGGCGTCGATCGTGTTGGCCATGGGCGGCAATGTGCGTGTCGGCCTGGAGGATTCGCTGTGGCTCGACCGCGGGCAGCTCGCCGAATCGAACGCCCAGCAGGTCACGAGGGTGCGCAAGATCATCGAAGGTCTCGGCCTCGAAGTGGCGAGCCCCGACGAGGCGCGCGAAATCCTGGCGCTCAAGGGCGGCGACAAGGTGAATTTCTAGTTCACCGTCATTCCGGGACGCGGGCGCAAGCCCGCGGGCCCGGAATCCAGGGGGCCATGGAGCATGGCCTATTTTGTTTATCTGTTGGCCAGTGAACGAAACGGCACTCTCTATCTCGGTGTCACCAACAATCTCGTCCGCCGCGTCTACGAGCACAAGAACAAGGTCGCGCGCGGATTTACCAGCCAGTACGGTGTCGACCGTCTCGTCTGGTTCGAGACCTATGACGATCCAACCAACGCCATTGCCCGCGAGAAGGACATCAAGAAGTGGCGGCGGGCTTGGAAATTGCGCCTAATTGAAGAGTCGAATCCGCAGTGGATCGACTTGTACGAGCAAATCAGTCAGTAACGTAAATACCCTGGATTCCGGGCTCGCCCGCCTTTGGCGGGCGCCCCGGAATGACGAGGAAATAATGGCCACCCTCGATTTCATCAGCTTCGCCATCCTGCTCGGCAGCCTGCTGGTCTTGGCCGGCATCCTGTCGAGCCTGATCGCGCTGCGCTTCGGGGCGCCCTTGCTGCTGGTGTTCTTGCTGGTCGGCATGCTGGCCGGCGAGGGCGGGCCGGGCGGCCTCAAGTTTAATGACGTCGGTACCGCCTATACCGTCGGCTCGATCGCGCTGGCGCTGATCCTGTTCGACGGCGGCTTGCGCGCGCGGCTGGCCACCTTCCGCAACGTGCTGGCGCCGGCGGTGACGCTGGCGACCGCGGGCGTGCTGGTAACCGCGCTGATCACCGCGCCGATCGCCAAGCTCGCGCTCGGCCTGGAATGGACGCAAAGCCTGCTGGTGGGCGCGGTGGTGGCCTCGACCGACGCGGCGGCGGTGTTCTTCCTGATCAATGCGCGGGGCTTGCGCCTGCGCCCGCGCGTGCGCGCGACGCTGGAGGTCGAATCCGGCACCAACGATCCCTTCGCGGTGTTCCTGACTCTGCTGCTGGTCGAGGTGCTGGCGGTCGGCCATCAGAGCTGGTCGCAGGCACTGATGACGCTGTTGCGCGACGCGGTGTTCGGCTGCGTCATCGGCTATATCGGCGGCCGCATCATCACCGGCGTGCTCAACAAGCTCGACCTGCCGCAGGGTCTGCACGCGCCCTTCGTGGCGGTGAGCGCGCTGGTGGTGTTCGCCTTCGCCAATGCCATGCACGCCTCAGGCTATCTCGCCGTCTATCTCGCCGGCCTCGTGTTCGGTAACCGCCAGACCCGCGCGCGCAATTCGGTGGTGGTGTTCCTCGACGCCATTACCTGGCTGGCGCAGATCGTGATGTTCGTGCTGCTCGGCCTGTTGGTGTGGCCGCAGCGGGTGGGCGACAGCCTGGTCGGCGCCATGGTGGTGGCGCTGGTGTTGATGCTGGTCGCGCGGCCGGCGGCGGTGTTCCTGTGCTTGGCGCCGTTCGGCTTCCAGTGGCGCGAGAAGCTGTTCATCTCCTGGGTAGGCTTGCGCGGGGCGGTGGCGATCTTCCTCGCCTCGATCCCGCTCTTGGTCGACCTGCCGGCGGCCTATCTCTATTTCGACGTCGCCTTTGTGGTGGTTCTGTTCTCGCTGGCGATCCAGGGTTGGACGGTAGCGCTCGCCGCCCGCAAGCTCGACATCTCCTTCGCCCGCAACGATCCGATGCCGCGCCGTGTCGAGCTCGATTTGCCCGGCCAGCTGGCGCGCGAGATCGTCGGCTATCCGGTGACGCCGAACAGCCCCTATATGCGGCGCGGCATCATCCCCAATTGGGCGCGCCCGACCATGGTGGTGCGCAATGAGAACATCCTGACGCCGGCAGAAGCGCAGCCGCTGAAGGAAGGCGATTACGTCTATCTGCTGGCGCCGCCGGAGAAGGCGCAGGCGCTCGACCGCTTCTTCGTCGACATGCCGCCGCCGCGCGCGCCCGATCCGCGCCTGCTCGGCGATTTCTTTGTGCCGGGCACGGCGACGCTCGGCGCGCTGGCCGAGATCTACGGGCTGCAGATCGCCGCCACGCATAGCGAGGTGACGCTGGCCGACTATTTCGCCGAGCAGCTCGCGCGTCCGGTCAAGGCCAATGATGTCGTCGAACTGGGGCCGATCGCGCTGCTCGCCCATCAGGTCGAGGGCGGGCGCGTCGCCACGGTCGGCCTGCGGCTGGCCGATCCCGAGGAGCCGGGCACGCTCGGTGAGCGGGTCCGGGCGCTATGGCAGCGGGTGCAGAAGCTGATCGGATAATGGCGGCTGGCGCCTGTTTTCGTCGTCATGCCCGGCTTTATGCCGGGCATCCACGTCTTCAGTGCCTGCAGCATTAAAAACGTATATGGCCGGGACAAGCCCGGCCATGACGAGCAATCGCTAAGGTTTGGAGGTTTTACAGCGCGCGGCGGCCGAGCGCAGGACCGTGCTGCACCAGCCAGGCACCGCCGAACAGCGCCGCGCACCAGAACAGGTCGCCCAGCACGGTCTTGTCGAGGAACGGCAGCGCCGCGACGTAGCAGGCGGTCAGGCCCTGCCAGGTCAGCGGATAGAGGCCGCCAAAGGCCCACACCGCGAAATTGGTGGTGACGAAGAAGATCAGCGAGCAGGACAGCATGGCGCCGATCACCGGCAGCGCGCCCTGCCAGCGCTTCGCCAGCATGCCGGCGAAGGCCGGCAGCGCGATCGCGGCATAGACGACGAAGGTGACCTGCCAGGCATCGCCCGCCATCGCCAGGCCGGAGAGCGCCATGGCGGCGAGTGGCACGATCACGGCCAGCACCGGGACGCGCAGCATGCGGCCGGCGAACAGCGCGCTGGCGGCGACCGGCATGACGCCTGGCACATGCGGCAACAGGCGCGCGGTCACGTCGAAACCGATGAGAAACGCCACCAGGGCCAGATCCATCCAGAGCTCAGTGCGGGGCTTGTTCGTCGGTTGCATCGCGGTCCGTCCTTTCAATCGTCCGGTCGCTTTTAGCACGTCCACGCCCGGATTCGAAAGGTCGCCGGCGCGGGGGTTCCGCCCATCTTTCCGGTCCCATCGGCGGTGAAGGCGGCGCCTGCCCGAGCCGGGGCGGCGCCCCGCCCTGACCGGCGCTAGCTCAGCAGTTCCGTGCCGCCGGTCGCCGTGACCTTGCCGTCCGCCAGCATCACCACGCGCGTCGCCAGCCGTCGCACTTCGGCGGCGTCATGGCTGACATAGATGATCGGCACCTGGGCCTCGTCACGCAGCCGCTCGAGATAGGGCAGGATCTCGCCCTTGCGCGCGGCGTCGAGCGAGGCCAATGGCTCGTCCAGCAGCAACAGCCGCGGGCGCATCAAGAGTGCGCGCCCGATCGCCACCCGCTGGCGCTCGCCGCCGGAGAGCGCGCCCGGCCGGCGCGCGAGCAGATGGCCGATGTCGAGCAACTCGACCACATGGGCGAAGGTTTCCGGATCGGCCGCGTGCCGGCCCATCCAGCGCCCGTAATCGAGATTGTGCCGCACCGACAGATGCGGAAACAGCCGGCCTTCCTGGAACACGCAGCCGATGTGCCGTTGCCAGGCCGGCACGTCGATGCGTTTGGCTGAGTCGAACAAGGTCTCGCCGCCGAGCGTGATGGAGCCACGGTCAGGCCGCATCAGGCCGGCGATCATGTTGATGAGACTGGTCTTGCCGGCGCCCGAGGCGCCGAACAGCGCGGTGGCGCCGCCCTCCGCCGCGAACGTCGCATGCAGGGAGAACTCGCCGAGCTGCTTTTCGACATCGGCACTCAGCACGTTACGCTCTCTCTTCCTGGCGCATGAACTTTATCCAAAAACCGGTTTCCACTTTTTGGGGTCATGCGCCATGCAAACGTGCGGTGGCGCGGCGGGCGAACCATTCCGAGGTGATCAGCGCGGCCAGCGAGATCAATACCGCCACCACGACGAGTTGCAGCGCGGCGCTGTCGCCGCCCGGCACCTGGGTCAGCGTGTAGATCGCCGCCGAGATGGTCTGCGTCTCGCCGGGAATGTTGGAAACGAAGGTAATGGTGGCGCCGAACTCGCCGAGCGCGCGCGCGAAAGCGAGCATGGCGCCGGCGATGATGCCGGGCAGTGCCAGTGGTAGCGTGATGGTGAGGAAACGCCAGAATGGGCTCGCGCCCAGCGTCGCAGCCGCGTCCTCCAGCCGGCGGTCGATCGCCTCGATCGACAGCCGCATGGCGCGCACCATCAGCGGGAACGCCATCACCCCGCAGGAGATCACCGCGCCGGTCCAGCGGAACGAGAATACGATGCCGAAATGCTGATCGAGAAAAGCGCCGACCGGCGCCTTCCGTCCGAGCGTGATCAGCAGCAGATAGCCGGTCACCACCGGCGGCAGCACCAGCGGCAGGTAGATGATCGCGTCGACCAGCGACTTGCCCCAGAAGTTTTTGCGCGCCAGCAGCGTGGCGATGGCGAGGCCGAACGGCAGCGACACCAGCGTCGCCACCACGGCGATGCGCAGTGACAGCAGGATCGCGGTCCAGTCCCGCGGGGTGAGGTTCAGCATCGACAGGTCCTAGCCCCGGACGCGGCGCAGCGCGAAACGCAGTGAAGCGGTGTGCCGCTGATCCGGGGCCGCCCGAAATTCTGAATTTGTAACGATCCCGGGTCTGCAGTGCGGCATTGCATGCCGCACTGCGCCCGGGACAGGTGACTCCATTTGTCATACCGCTCACGACACCGGCTTGATCAGGAAGCTGAAGCCGTATTTCTCGAAGATCGCCTTGGCTGCGCCGCCGCGCAGGAATTGCAGATAGCGCACGGCCGCCGGCTTGCCGGCCGCCGTAGCTGCCACCGGATAGGTGACCGGCGGATAGGAGCCGTCTGGAAACACGCCGACAATTTTCACCTTCGGCTCGATCTTGGCGTCGGTAGCATAGACGATGCCGAGCGGGGTCTCGTCGCGCGCGACAAAGGCGAGCGTCGCTCGCACGTTTTCCGCCTGGGCGAGCTTGGGCTCGGCCGCCGTCCAGGCGCCGAGCGAAGTCAGCGCCGCTTTGGCGTAGCGGCCCGCCGGGACCGCCTTCACATCCGCGATCGCGATGCGCCCGTTGCCGGCGAGCTTGGCGATATCAAAGCCTTTGGCGATGACGACATGGTCGAGCTTTGAGCCTTTCGGTGCGATCAACACCAGCTTATTGCCGAGCAGATTGAACCTTGTGTCCGGCTTGATGAGCTTGTGTTTTGACGCATAGTCCATCCAGGCCAAGTCGGCGGATATGAACGCGTCGGCCGGCGCGCCCTGCTCGATCTGCTTGGCGAGCGCCGAACTTGCCTCATAGCTTGCGGTGACCTTGATCCCGGTTGCCTTGCTGAAAGCGGCATCGGCATCGTCGAGCGCATTTTTCAGGGAGGCGGCGGCGAAGACGGTGAGGCTGTCCTGCGCCGCGGCCGGCGGCGGCGCGGCGGCAACAACAATCAACAGGCTGAGAGCGGCAAATAGCCGTACAAACATGGCGGTTCTCCTCGGGCGCCCACGAGGGCGCCTACTGGCATCGTGATCGGGGTAGGAGATGACCAGACGTCGGAACCGCCGTTCCGCCTGAAGGGGCGCACGCACGGGGCGCCCCAGGTCGAAGGTTAGAATAGCATCGCCGGCGAATTTGTCACGCCCGATGCGAAACCGGCGCTCAGTAGTTCGGGTTGTACATTTGCGCCTTGATGTGGGCCAACAAGTTCTTCGGCTGTTTGCCTTTCGCCAGCCCGCGCTGGTAGGCGACCTTGGCCACCGCCGCCGCGATGTGCGCCGAGACCTCGCGGATGCGCGGCAGCGCCGGGTAGAGGCTGCCCTGCTTGAGATCTTCCGCGGTGACGAGCTTGGCCAGCGTCTGCGCCGCCGCCATGAACATCTCGTCGGTGACGAGCTTGGAGCCGCTGGCGATCACGCCCAGGCCCACGCCGGGGAAGATGTAGGAGTTGTTGCCCTGGCGCGGCACAAAGGTCTTGGCGTTGAGCGTCACCGGGTCGTAGGGGCTGCCGCAGGCGAACAGCGCGCGCCCCTCGGTGTAGCAATAGGCTTCTTCGGCCGAGCATTCCGCCTTCGAGGTCGGGTTGGAGAGCGCGAACACGATCGGCTGCTTGTTGATCTCGGCCATGGTTTTGAGCACCTCCGGCGTGAAGGTGCCGCCGACCGCAGCCACGCCGATGATCGCCGTCGGCTTGAGCGCGCGGATCGCGGTCACGAAGTTACTGACCGGCGCATGCTCATGCGCATAGGGCAGCTTGTGCGCGGTAAGGCCTTGGCGGCCCTTCACCACCAGCCCGCGCGAATCGACCAGCCAATTGCGCTGGCGCGCTTCCGCCTCGCTCAGGCCTTCCGCCATCATGGCAGAGACCACGAGATCGGCGATGCCGGTCGCCGCCTCGCCGGCACCGAGGAAGAGCAGGGTCTGCTCGGACAGCTTGCCGCCAGTGATGCGCAGGGCCGAGAACAGGCCGGCCAGCGCCACCGCCGCGGTGCCCTGGATGTCGTCGTTGAACACGCAAGCGCGGTCGCGATACTTGTGCAGCAGACGGAACGCCGAGTGGTTGGCGAAGTCCTCGAACTGGATCAGCACGCCGGGGAACGTCTTGCGCGCCGCGGTGATGAATTCGTCGATTAGCGCGTCGTAGGCGGCGCCGGTGACCCGCTTGCGGCGCAGGCCGACATAATAGGGGTCCTTGCGCAGCTCTTCGTTGTTGGTGCCGACGTCCAGCATGACCGGCAGGCACTGCTGCGGATGTATGCCGGCGCAAGCCGCATAAAGCGAGAGCTTGCCGACCGGGATGCCCATGCCATTGGCGCCGAGATCGCCGAGGCCGAGAATGCGTTCGCCGTCGGTGACGACGATCAGCTTGGCTGGGTAGGGCCAATTGGCGAGCAGCTTGGCGATGCGGCCGCGATCATTGGCGCTGATGAACAGGCCGCGCGGACGCTGGAAGATATGGCCAAACCGCTGACAGGCCAGTCCCACGGTCGGCGTGTAGATGATCGGCTGGATCTCGTCGATGTTCTCGGTGACGACCTTGAAAAACAGCGCCTCGTTGCGGTCGTGCAGGGCATTGAGCGCGACGTATTTATCGAGATCGTCGGGTGCGCGGCGCAGATTGGTCAGCACGCGTTCGGCCTGCGCCTTTATCGACAGCACCGTCGGCGGCAGCAGGCCGCGCAGGCCGAGTGCGTCGCGCTCTTTCTCGGTGAAGCCAGTCCCGTGGTTGAGCAGCGGGTCGCGTAGCAGTGCGATCCCGCGCGATGATTTGGTAATGGCCGTGCGGCCGCGTGCCGTGACACGCGTTTTCATGCGGTACTCTCCCATAAGCGGACCGAGAATGAGCGGGCAGATTCCATCTATGTAATCTTACGATGTTGATGGAGATCAAACGCTCACTCGGATGCATGTCAGCGTTGCGCGAACCTAACCTTTTGTTGCAGCGCAACGTCGAGCCCGGGTGGCCCCACTCGCAGTTTATCCTGGTTTGAGCTATTGAGACCAATCATGCCACAGACAGTGCCCGTTGAAGGCGAATACGACTACATCGTGGTGGGGGCGGGCTCGGCCGGCTGTGTGCTGGCCAACCGGCTGTCCGCCGATCCCGCCAAGCGCGTGCTCATCCTGGAAGCCGGCGGGCGCGATAACTGGATCTGGTTTCACATCCCGGTCGGCTATCTGTTTGCCATCGGCAATCCGCGCGCGGACTGGATGTTCAAGACCGAGGCCGAGCCCGGCCTCAACGGCCGCAGCCTCGTCTATCCGCGCGGCAAGGTGATCGGTGGCT
>JAKAMD010000043.1 GCA_021823875.1 Pseudomonadota bacterium
GGCTGATCTTAGCCATTGGAAAACCTCCTGTCTGAAGGATTGGGCTTTGACACCCACGATTCTCTCAGACAGGAGGCGATGACTGCGACCGCTCCTTAACTGCCGCGTCAGCGGCTTCGTTCAATCCCGCCCGATTCCGCCTAAATGCAACGCGCTCTAGTGTGCCGGCCGGCCAAAAATTGCAGGATGGCGCCCGGCGGCACACTTTATTATCAAGGGGAGACGCCAGTTGCCGAACCTGGGGGCAGGAGTTCGAAGCTCCTCGGGTGGCCATTTAGCTTTTGTGTTCGCGGGGCCGGGTCGTTCCTCCGACGCGTATTCATCGATCGATTTCGCCGATCGCCACCCGCAATTGGGCGGCGAGCGTCAACAGGGGCTGTTCGAGCGAGCGGACAACAGACGTCACCGGCGCTTCCGTGGTCACGCTGACATTCAATACATGAACGGGGCGCGACGCGGCCACGAGCGGCGTCGCCATTGCGACCACCTGCGGCTGCCATGAGGCCACGCAATAGCCTTTGCGCGTGACGTTCACCGCTGCCTCGGCGATCTCCTGCTCCAGCTTGCGCCATCGCGCGCGCCATTTCTTTTTCCAATGTGCGGTGAGCGCGGCGCGCTCCGCTTCCGGCGCCACCGCGAGCCAGGCGCGGCCGAGCGCCGTCAGTTCGATTGGCACGCGCTGGCCGGAGACGACTGATCGTTGCGAGCCTCTGGCATTGAAGCGTACGGATTCGAGATAGACCATCTCGTCGGCGTCGCGCATGGCCAGTCCGACATTGATGCGCAGCCGACGCGCCAATGCCGTCATCGGTGGAGTCGCGATCCGTAGAACCGGCGAGCCCGAACGCATGGCATGGCCGAGGGTGAGAACCGGCGCGCCGAGCCGGTAGGCGCGTTGCCGTACATCGTGTTCGAGCCAGCCGGCCTCGGTCAATGTCTGGGTCAGCCGGCTGATGCTCGCGCGCGGTAGGCCCGTGCGCTCGGCGATGTCGCCATTGCCGAGCAATTCGGTCCCGGGCCGGAAGGCGCGTAGAATGGCAATCCCGCGATCGAGCGAGCGGTTGAGCGGCGAACGTCGTGATCTCGTCATGGGTCAACCATAGCCGCGGCGGGCCGCTAATTCCACCTGGTGGAATCAGCCGCCGGTGCCGGCGGGTCGCCCGTGCTAGGGAAGGCCGCCCACAATCAAAACGTAAAACGGTAGGAAACAGGAGGCCGCCGATGTCCGTCCCCGCCATCTCCCGCTTCGCTTGCGCGCTGTTGGGCCTGTTCGTCTGTCTCGCGGTGCCCGGCGCGGCTGCGGCCGACGACTTTGCCAGCCAGGTCACTCGGATCGTCGTACCCTTTGCACCCGGCGGCGGCACCGACATCATCTCGCGCACCCTGGCGCAGGAGATGAGCAAGCAGCTTGGCGGCACAGTGATCGTCGAAAACAAGCCGGGCGCCGGCACTATCATCGGCACCGATTACGTCGCCAAGGCGCTGCCGGATGGTCACACGCTGGTCATGGCGACCTTTGCGCATGCGGTCAATCCAAGCCTGCGCGGTAAGCTGCCTTACGACACCGAGAAGGATTTGGTGCCGGTGGCCCTGGTCGCCCGCTCGTTCAACATCGTGGTGGTGAATCCGAAATCCGGCATCAACTCGCTGGCCGACCTGATCGCGGCGGCGAAAGCGAAACCCGACGGCCTTAATTACGGCACCTTCGGCCCCGGCACATCGGCGCATCTCGCCGGCGAATTGTTCAAGAGCCTTGCCCAAGTCAAGCTGACGGCAGTGCATTACAAAGGCTCGGCGCCGGCCATGACCGATCTGCTCGGCGGCACCATCCAGGTAATGTTCACGACGGTGGCGAGCGCTACCTCACTGATCAAGGCCGGCAAGCTGAAGGCGCTCGCGGTCACCTCGGCGAAGCGGACGCCAGCATTCCCCGACCTGCCGACGGTCGCCGAAGCCGGCGTGCCCGGTTATGTGGCGGAAAGCTGGTACGGATTGTTTGCGCCGGCGAAAACGCCGCCTGCCGCCATCGCACTGCTCAACAAGGCGGTCGATAAGTCGCTTCACGCGCCGGCCTTTGACAAACTGGTGGCGAACGAAGGTCTGACCATGGTCGGCGGCGCGCCCGAAGTGCTCGGCGAATATGTGCACGGCGAAGAATCGCGCTGGAGCAAGGTGATCAAGAGCGCGAATATCAAGCTCCGATGAATGGAGATGGCGGTATGACGGCGCTTGTGGAACTGACGGTCGACAACACGGTTGCGATCATTGCACTCAACCGGCCGGAGGTGCGTAACGCGATCAATGACGCGCTGCGCGCCGAACTGGTCGCCGCGCTGGAGCGCGTTGCGACGGACGCAGCGGTGCGTGCGGTAGTGCTCACCGGCAAGGGCAAGGTGTTCTGCTCCGGCGGCGATATTTCCGGCATGAAGGAGCGGTTGAATGCGCCGGCCGGCGAGGTCGCGTTCAACGGCTGGCGGCGGCAGGGCCAGACGCACAAGAGCGTTGCCCTGTTGCACGGCCTGCCGAAGCCGGTCATCGCCGCCGTCAACGGCGCGGCGGCGGGGCTTGGCTGCGACATGGCGCTGGCCTGCGATTTCATCGTCGCTTCCGAGCAGGCCATGTTCACGATGAGCTTCATCAAGCGCGGCCTCGTATCCGATGGCGGTGGCATGTATTTCCTGCCGCGCCGGGTCGGACTGCCGCGCGCCAAGGAATTGATCTTCACTGGCCGCAGTGTTGACGCGAAGGAGGCGCTTGCCATCGGGCTCGCCGACCGGGTCGCTTCGGCCGAGACGATGCTTGCCGACGCCGTCGGCTGGGCGCGCGAGCTTGGCCAGGGCTCCAGCGCCGCGATCGCCTTGTCGAAGGCGATCCTCGACCGTAGCTTCGAGTCGCCGGAAGAGCAGGTGTTCGCGCTTGGCCGCGAGGCCCAGGCGGTCTGTTACACGACGGCCGAGCATTGGGACGCGGTCGCTGCTTTTCTCAACAAGACCGGGCGCTGATGCGGCATCTCGACAGGCTGCTCCGACCGCGCAGCGTCGTCATCGTCGGCGCTTCGGCGGACAAGACCAAGCTCACGGGGCGGCCACTCGCTTATCTGGAAAAGTACGGATTCACCGGATCGATCTACCCGGTCAATCCGCGTTCCGAGACGATCGACGGTCATCGCTGTTATCCCGACATTGCCGCGCTGCCGGAACCGCCGGACGTCGCCATCGTGCTGGTTGCCGCGTCGAAAGTGACCGCCGCCGTGCGCGAGCTTGCCGCCATTGGCACTAAGGCCGCCATCGTGCTGGCGAGCGGCTTCGGCGAGAGCGGCCCGGAAGGCCGCCTCCGGCAGGAGGAGCTGAAGCGCAGCGCCGATGGCATGCGGCTGCTCGGCCCCAATACGATCGGACTGGTGAATGTCAGCGACCGTATCGTGCTCTCCGCCAGCAATGCGCTCGTCGAGGAGGACTTCGTGCCCGGCGCGATCGCGCTGGTGTCGCAGAGCGGCGGCATTCTGGGCTCGCTCTTGTCGCGCGCGCAGGCCTTGGGCATTGGCTTTTCCAAGCTGATCGCCACTGGCAACGAGTGCGACCTCGAAGTCGCCGATTTCATCGATTATCTGGTCGACGATCCCGCCACCAAGGTCATCGCGCTCTATCTCGAAGGCTTGCGAAAGCCGCCGGCGTTCCGCGCGGCGGTCTCGCGCGCCCTGGCCGCCGGCAAGCCGGTTGTTGCCTTCAAGGTCGGCCGCTCCGAATCCGGCATGCGTTCGACCGTGTCGCATACCGGCGCGCTTGCCGGATCGGACGCCGCTTACGATGCGCTGTTCCGCCAACTCGGAGTGATCCGGGCCGCGCGCTACGCGGAGCTGCTCGACATCGCAATGGCGCTCAGCCGGGCCCGCCCGCTCACGGGCAAGCGTGTCGCGATCATCACCTCGACCGGCGGCGCGGCCAGCCTGCTGGCCGACGCGACGGGGCTCGCCGGCTTCGAGACGCCGCCGCCGGACGAGGCCACTGCCGCCAAGCTCAATGCGCTCGCCATCGAAGGCGCCACGCTCGACCGCAATCCGATCGATGTCACGCTCGCCGGCGTCCGATCCGATACCTTTCGAACCGTCCTCGATGCCGTCGCTGCCAGTCCTGGCTATGACGCCGTCGCGGTGGTCCTCGGCTCATCGGCGCTGCGCGAGCCGGAGACGGTCGGCGGGCCGCTGCGCGCATGCGCGGCGGCGCATGAGAAACCGATCGTCGGCTTCGCCAGTCCCGGTGCGCCCCAGCTCGTGCGGCAGCTCAACCTTGCCGGCGTGCCGGTCTTCACCGAGCCGGAAAACTGCGCGGCGTCACTCGCCGCCATGCGACGCGCAGGGGAGCCGCGTCCAGTCGAAACGGCGAGCGGTCCCGCCGCTGCTGTCATCGGCGACGATGTGCGGGCGCTGTTGAGGCCGGGTGCGCTCAACGAAGTTGAAAGCAAGCGTCTGTTCGCCGGTTTCGGCATATCCGCGACGCGCGAGGTCGTCGCCGCAACGCCGGCGGCGGCCGCCGCAGCGGCGAAAGGGTTCGGCGGCAGGGTCGTGGTCAAGATTCTGTCGCGCCATGTGCTGCACAAGTCGGAGGCCGGCGGGGTGGCCATCGGCGTCTTGCTTGAAGAGGTCAGCCGGACCTGCGTTGAGATGGCAGAGCGCTTTACCGAGACGACGCGACAGCAGCCGGACGGCTTTCTCGTTCAAGAGCTGGTTTCGGACGGCATCGAGTTGATCCTCGGCTTTCACCGTGACGCGCAGCTCGGCCCTGCGATTCTCCTGGGTCTGGGCGGCGTGACGGCGGAGCTTTTCCGCGACACCTCCATGCGGCTCGTGCCGGTATCGCGGCGCGACGCCGAAGAAATGATCGGCGAACTGCAATCCGCGCCGCTGCTCAAGGGATTTCGCGGGCGCCCGCCGGCGGATATTCCGGCGCTGGTTGCCGCAATCGTGGCGTTCTCGACTATGATCGGCGCGATCGGCGACAAGCTTGAAGAGGCAGAAATCAATCCGCTGTTCGTGCGGCCGCTGGGCTGCGGCGCTGTCGCGGCGGACGGCGTGGTGATCGTCAACGAAGTCTGAACGGCGAGCCCAGGGCCGCCGTTTTTCGCTATTCGGCCGCGCGACGGCGGCCGGATGGCGCTGCGTCGTGTCTGACGATCAGCGCGTCGACCACTGATACGCCCTTGCCTTGCGGATGGACAATGACCGGATTGAGATCGACTTCGGCGATTTCGTTGACGTGATCGGCGGCGAATTGCGACAGTTGCACCATCATCTCGGCGAGCGCGTCGATATCAGCCGGCGGCGATCCGCGATGCGCACCGAGCAGTGCCGCGCCTTTCAGTTTGCCAATGAGTGCCAAAGCCGAGTCGCGGTCGAGCGGCACCGGTGCCAGCGCAACATCTTCCAAGACTTCAACCAGCACACCGCCGAGGCCGACCATCAGCAGCGGGCCCCAACGCGGGTCGCGGCTGATACCGAGCATGAACTCGCGCCCGGGCGCCGCCATCGGCTGCACCAGCACTCCCTCGATGCGCGCATCCGGCGCGTAATGTTTGGCGTCGGCCAGCACGCGGGCGTAGGCCGCACGCACTTCGCCGGGAGCCAGATTGAGCGCGACCGCGCCGGCTTCGGTCTTGTGCAGGATATCGGGCGATTGCACTTTCAACGCCACCAGCCGGCCAAGCTTGTTCGCCGCCGCGACGGCTTCGTCGGCCGAACGGGCGAGCGTTTCGCCGCTGCCGGCGCCGATGCCATAGGCGGCGAGAAGCGGGCGCGATTGCCATTCGCTCAGCGCGGTGCCGGCGGTGGCGAGCACCGCGCTGACTTTTTCGCGCGCCTGCTGCGGAGGGTGAGCCGTTGGCGTCCGGTGCGACAGGGACTCGCGCAGGGCGCGGTAATCCGCCAGCGCGCGGATGGTGCGCGCGCAGCCGCGTGCGCCGGTGAACAGCGGATAGCCGGCCTCGTTGAGGATCTCGATGCTGCGTGCGGCCGGCAGGGTATAGGTCCACATGAAGACCGGCTTTTGCGAGTCGCGAGCGAGGTCCTTCAGCTTTTGCAGATCGCCTTCGAGGAAGGCGGAGCGGCGCGCCGTCACCACCACCGCCACCGCATCGATCAGCGGCGACTGCGCGACCAGGCGGGCGAAGGTGGCATAGCCGAGCTTCTGGACGCCCTGCGCCGTCGAATCGATCGGGTTCTGCGATGTGCCATAGGAGGGGATGTGGGCGTCGAGCAGCTTGCGCGTTTCCTCGTCGAGCACCGGCACCTCAAGGCCTGCCGCCGCGCAGGCATCCGCCATCCAGACGCCGGCGCCACCGGAGGCAGTGCAGATGCCGACGCGCTTGCCCGCCGGCAAGCGATCGCCGACGGCGAGGAAACCGACGCAAAGATCGAGCATATCGTCTAGATCGCGACCTTCAATCAAACCGTAGCGATCGAAGATGGCGCGGTAGGCGGCCCCGGACCCGGCCAGCGCCGCAGTATGCGACAGCACGGCGCGGCTGCCGGCCTCGGACTGGCCGATCTTACAGACGATCAGCGGTTTGCCGGCGGCCAGCGCCTTCTCGGCCGCACGCTTGAACTTGTCGGACGATTTCACGTCCTCCAGCACCAGCAGGAAGACGTCGGTGCCGCCTTCATCGAGCATGTAATCGAGCACGTCGGCCACTTCGAGCGCGGCCTCGTTGCCCATGGTGACGATGTGGCGGAAGGCGAGATTGCGCGGCCGCGCACGGTCGAAAAAGGCAAAGCCCAGGCCGCCGCTTTGCGCGATCACCGAGACCTGGCCCTTGCCGAGCGCACGGGTGGGCCGGATCGCGCCGGCTTGTCTGTCCAGCACCGGACTGAAGGTTGCGCAGAAGGCGGCCTCGATATTGGCGATACCTTCGCTGTTGGGGCCGAGCACCGCCATGTCGTACCGCCGCGCGGTGGCGGCGATCTCATCTTGCATGCGCGCGCCGGTCTCGCCCGGCTCCTCGGCGAAGCCGGACGAGAGAATGACAGCCGCCTTGATGCCGGCGCGCCCGCAGCGCTCAAGTTCCGCCGGCACAAATTCGGCCGGAATAATGAGGATCGCGAGATCGACCGGTTCAGGCAATGCCTCCACGGAAGGATAGGCCTTGAGCCCTTGCACGTCCGCGGCACTGCGGCTCACTGGATAAACCTTGCCAGTGAAGGGATGGCTGAGAATGATCTCCAGAATACGGCCGCGCAGGCTGTGCAGATCGGACGAGGCGCCGACCACGGCTACCGATTTCGGCCACAGCATTTTTCCAATATCGAGCACGGCCGGCCTTTCAGCGTAAACCGAGTTCGCGCGCGATGATGCCGCGCAGGATTTCGGTAGTGCCGCCCTGGATGGTGAGCTTGGGGGCGACGGTCATGGCGAAGGCGAGTTGTTCCTCCAGCGTTGCGCGGTTGCCGGTCTCCGGTGCGAGGAAGGCCGCCAGCTCGCGCACGCGGTGCGGCAGATTCTGTTCCCAGATGGTGCCGAGGTCTTTGACGATCGAACCTTCCACCACCGGCTCCTTGCCGGCCTGCAACATGCCGGCGACCGAAACGGACATGCGACGCAACGTGTGCAATTGCGCCGCCAGCCGGCCGAGTCCCTCGGCGCTGCGCGGATCGGGGTCGGGCCCGAGCGCGCGGATCAGCTCGACCAAGACGTAGAAGGTTTCCAGGAACCGCTCCGGTCCACTGCGCTCGTAGGCCAATTCGCTGGTCGCCTGTTTCCAGGCGCCGTCGATCTCGCCCATCACATGGTCGTCGGGCACGAAGACGTCCTCGAACACCACTTCGTTGAAGTCATGCTGGCCGGTCATCTGGATGATCGGATTGACCGTGACGCCCGGCGTCTTCATGTCGATGAGGAATTGCGTGAGGCCGTGCCGGCGGTTCTCCTTGGTCGGCGGCGAGGTGCGGAACAGGCCGAGCATGTAGTCGGCGATGTGCGCATTGCTGGTCCAGATCTTGGAACCGTTGAGGCGGAAACCGCCGTCGACTTTGGTCGCCTTGGCCTTGGCGGCGAAGAGATCGGAGCCCGAGCCGGCTTCGCTCATGCCGATGACAAAGCACAATTCGCCACGGCAGATGCGCGGCAGGATATCCAGCTTGATGTGCTCGGGCGCGTATTTGAGCAGGATCGGTCCGCTCTGTCGGTCCGCCACGAAATGCAGTCGCACCGGCGCATTGGCGACGCGGAACTCCTCGGTCACCACATAACGCTCGAGGAAGGTGCGCTCCTGCCCGCCATATTTCTTCGGCCAGGTCATGCCGATCCAGCCCTTGGCGCCGATGCGGCGACTGAAGGCGCGGTTCTGCGAGTCGCCATGGCCGGGCCGGTACGGATCGAAAGTACCGGCGGCGATCTCCTCGGCGAGGAAGGCGCGCACTTCCTGGCGCAGCTTTTCGCACTCGGGCGGCAGGCGGATGGGGTCAAAGCGCAGCGTCATCGCGAAGCCACCAATGGCCAGAATTCGTCGGCGCCGCGACGCGCGATCCGTTGACCGAGCTCGGCCGCCCAATAGCTCTCGTTGCCGAAATCATCGCGCCACGCGAGCATGCGCAGCGTGAAACGATGCAGCACGTGCTCCTGGGTGAAACCGATGGCGCCGAATACTTGATGCGCGATGGCGGACCCTTCGGTGGCGGCTTCGGCGGCGCGGATCTTGGCGGCGGCGGCTTCCAGAAACACCGCGTCGTCGAAACCGTCCGCTTGCGCCAGGGCGTCGGCGGCCGAGCCCGAGACGGCGAGCGCGGCGGCCACTTCACCGGCGAGCCGTGCCAAGTTCTGCTGCACCGCCTGGAACTTACCAATCTTGCGTTCGAAAGCGACGCGCTCGTTGGCGTACGCGACGCTGAGCGAGAGGATCGCTTCCAGCGCGCCGGCAGTCTCGACGCCGCGCACGATGGCGCCCATCAGCATCAGCAATGTGCGGTCGAAGCCGGGCGGCGCGGCGGCGCCGCGCAAGGGCTTTACCCGGTCAAAACTGACGCTGTCCGCCGGTTCGCCCGCCAGATTACAGCCTTCGCCGAGGCGGCAGTCCTTGCTGTCGACCAGTGCGATAGTGGTGCCGGCGGCGCCCTCGGCCAGTACGGCGATATGTCGCGCCTCGCGCGCAAACGGTACCGCCGTGGCCGAGCCGCTGAGCGTGCCGTTGGCGGCGAGCGTGACGCGCTCGTGCGGCCGGGCAGGGGCGACCGTCATGGGCGTTGCCGGGCAGGTAATACCGGCGCGCGCCAGCAGCCAGCCCGCGATCAGGGTTTCCGCCAAAGGAACTGGCAGGGCAAAACGGCCCGCCGCACCGAGAATGTCGAATCCGTCGGTCAGCGTGGCGCCGGAGCCGCCCAATTCGTCCGGAACCCAGGCGAGCGGCAGCCCCGCTTCGGCGATGGCGCTCCAGAGCGGCGCCTTCCAAGCGTCGTTCTTGGCACGGTTGATGGTCTGGGGATCGGCGAGGTCCGCAAAAATTCGCGCCGCCGTTTCGGCGACGATATGGTCGCTTTCGCCCGCCACGTTCCTTGCCTAACCGTTACCGTCGTTTCTTCTTGTGACCACGCCATGGTGAGGCCTGGCGCGCGTATTGGCAAGCAGGCCAATCACATCGGCCTTCCGATATTTGTTGCGCTGCGGTCTGACTGCACGGTTGATCGGGCAAATCACAGCGGGTAGCGTTGTCGCCATAACAACAATAACGACCCGCGCCGATGGCTGCACCCATCGGACGCGATAATGGGGAGGATATCATGACAGCCAAGCTCACCGCTTTGGCGGCCGCCGTCATGGCCGTCGCGTCAATCGCCGTCGCGTCAATCGCCAATGTACAAGCCGCCGAACAGCCCAAGCACGGCGGCATCCTGCGCATCTTTCATCGCGAAACGCCGCCCAGCCTCTCGATCCACGAAGAGGCGACCTTCTCGGTCAACATCCCGGCGATGGCGATCTTCAACAATCTGATCATCTACGATCAGCATATTCCGCAAAACAGCATCGACACCATCCGGCCGGAGCTGGCGACGAGCTGGGCCTGGGACAAGAGCAACACGGCGTTGACCTTCAAGCTGCGCCAGGGCGTCAAATGGCACGACGGCGTGCCGTTCACCGCCAAGGACGTCAAATGCACCTTCGACCTGCTCCAGGGCAAGGCCAAGGACAAGTTCCGCAAGGACCCGCGCAAGGGCTGGTACGACAACGTCACGGATGTCACGGTGAAAGGCGACGACGAGGTGACCTTCCACCTCAAGCGGCCGCAGCCTTCGCTGCTGGCGATGCTCGCCTCCGGCTATTCGCCGATTTATCCCTGCCACGTTTCCGCGGCGCAGATGCGCACGCATCCGATCGGCACCGGGCCGTTCAAGTTCGTCGACGAAAAGCAGAACGAATATATCAAGCTCGCCCGCAATCCGGACTACTGGAAGAAGGGTCTGCCTTATCTCGACGGCATCGAATACACCATCATCAAGAACCGGGCGACCGCCGTGCTCGCCTTCGTCGCCGGCAAGGAAGACGTGACCTTCCCGACCGAGATGACGGCGGCGCTCGAAGCCGACATCAAGAAGCAGGACCCGACCGCGATCTGCGAGCTCAAGCCGATCAACGTCAGCACCAACCTCATCGTCAACCGCGACAAGCCGCCGTTCAACAATCCCGATCTGCGCAAGGCCATGGCGATGTCGCTGGACCGCAAGGCCTTCATCGACATCATCCTGCAGGGCCATGGCGATATCGGCGGCTCGCTGCTGCCGCCGCCGGAAGGCGTCTGGGGCATGCCGCCGGAAGTCCTGAAGACGATCCCCGGTTATGGCGACGTCAAAAAGGATCGCGAAGAAGCCCGCGCCATCATGAAGAAGCTCGGCTATGGGCCGGACAAGCCGCTGAAGATCAAGGTATCCACGCGCAACCTCGCCACTTACCGCGATCCGGCGGTGGTGCTGATTGATCAGCTCAAGACCGTCTACATCCAGGCCGAGCTCGAGCCGGTGGAATCCGGCGCCTGGTTCGCCAAGGTGGCGCGCGGGGATTATGCGGTCGGCCTCAACTTGACCGGCAACGGCATCGACGATCCCGACCAGTCCTTCTACGAGAACTACGGCTGCGGTTCGCAGCGAAACTATACCCACTACTGCAACAAGGACCTGCAGAAGCTGTTCGACGAGCAGTCGCAGATGACCGACGTCGCCAAACGCAAGAAGCTCGTTTGGGAGATCGACAAGAAGATCCAGGAGGACGTGGCGCGGCCGATCCTGTTCCATGCCCGCACCGGCACCTGCTGGAAGCCCTACGTCAAGAACATGACGATCATGAGCAACAGTTCCTACAACGGCTACCGCTTTGAGGACATCTGGTTGGACAAGTAAGCGACTGCGATGATGTAGCGCGCCCGACCGCGTGGGGGCGGTCGGGCGCGCTTTTCCCCGCAAGCGATGGGAGGCGAGACTGGGGACTTATCTGATCAGGCGCTTTCTGCTGATGCTCCTGACGCTGTTCGGGATTTCCGTGCTCGTCTTCGTCATGCTGCGGCTGGTGCCGGGCAATATCGCGGACATCCTGTTCGATGCCGCTGGCATGATCGACACCGCCGACAAGGCGAAGCTCGAGCACGATCTCGGCCTCGATAAGCCGATCGTCGTGCAATACGGCGAATGGATCAACGGGCTGGCGCACGGCGATCTTGGCTATTCTTATGTCTCGGAGAAGCCGGCGATCGACGAGATTCTGCCGCGCATTCCGATCACCGCCAAGCTTGCCGGACTGGCGCTGGCCTTTTCGGTGATCTTCGGCGTGCCGCTCGGTGTCATCAGTGCGGTAAAGCAGAACACGGTCCTCGATTACTTCTTAAGGGTCATCAGTCTCAGCGGCCTGTCGATGCCGGCGTTTTGGCTCGGCCTTTTGATTCTGATGGCCTGCGTTGCCTGGTTCGGCTTCATTCCCATCTATACAGATCCGCCCAAGGGATTCTGGGACGCGCTGTGGCTGTTCAGCGTGCCGGCGGCGGCGGTCGGTTTCCGCTCCTCGGCGTTGGTGATGCGGTTGACGCGCTCGGCCATGCTGGAAGTGCTGCGCCAGGACTACATCCGCACCGCGCGCGCCAAGGGCGCCTCCGATCGGACCGTCAATTACCGCCATGCCTTGCGCAATGCGTTGTTGCCGGTGGTGACGGTGATCGGCATCGAGGCGGCCTTCCTGATGGGCGGGCTGATCGTCACCGAGACCGTGTTCAACATTCCCGGCATTGCCCGCTTTCTGGTCGAGGCCATCCGCTGGCGCGACTATCCGATCGTGCAGAATCTGGTGATGTTCATCGCGGCGGTCGCCGTGTTGATCAATTTCCTGATCGACTTGCTCTATGCGGTGCTCGATCCGCGTATCCGCTACGCCGGCTGATGAAGGCTTGACGATGGCTGTTACCGAAATCGTTCCCGCACCGGCGCCCAAGATCGAGCGCGTCGAAACGTCCTGGTCGCGATTGCGTTATTACGCCGCCGCGCATCCGCTCGGCATGATCGGCGCCGCCATCATGGTGGTGTTCGTGTTCGCCGCGATTTTCGCCAATTTCATCAGCCCCTACGATCCAATCGCCACCAGTGCTGCGACGACGCTGAAGCCTCCGGGCGCGGCGCACTGGCTCGGCACCGACGCCATGGGCCGCGACATCCTGAGCCGCATCATCTATGGCGCGCGCATTTCTCTTGCCGTTGGCCTCGGCTCGACCGCGCTCGGCTGCGTGGTCGGCGTCGCGCTTGGGCTGACGTCGGGCTATCTCGGCGGCTGGGTCGATCTGGTCATCCAGCGCGTGGTCGACGTGCTGCAGGCCATGCCGCTCCTGGTGCTGGCGCTGGTCATGGCCGCCGCGCTGGGGCCGGCCCTTAACAACACCATTCTCGCGATCGCCATCCCGCTCATCCCTTACAGCGCCCGCGTCATTCGTTCCAACACGTTGGCGCTGCGCGAACAGCCGTTCGTCGAGGCGGCGCGTGCCGTCGGCATGAGCGAGTTTCGGATCGCCATCCGCCACGTGCTGCCGAACACGGTGGCGCCCTTGATCGTGATTGCCACGGCCCAGCTCGGCGCCGCCATCCTGACCGAGGCCTCGCTATCCTTCCTCGGGCTCGGCGTGCCGGAGCCCCATCCGTCCTGGGGCCGCATGCTGTCGGAATCGGCGGCCGAATATGTCCGCACTGCGCCCTGGTTGGTGATCTTCCCGGGCATCGCCATCAGCCTCGCGGTGTTCGGCACCAACCTGTTCGGGGACGCGCTGCGCGACATCCTCGATCCACGGCTGCGCGACTGATGGCATCGGCCCGCACCCTGACCCCGGATGCGCGCGCAGCCGACACCGCCGCGCCGCTGCTCGAGGTCGAAAACCTGCGCACCTATTTCGATCTGCGCGCCGGCGCCGTCAAAGCGGTCGATGGCGTGAGCTTTTCGCTGGCGCCGCACGAGACGCTGGCGATCGTCGGCGAATCCGGCTGCGGCAAGAGCATCACCGCCTTGTCCCTGATGCGGCTGGTGCCCGAACCGCCGGGCCGCATCGCCGGCGGCTCGGTCAAGCTTGCCGGCCGCGATCTGCTGGCGCTGGACGAGGAGGCCATGCGCGCCGTGCGCGGCAAGGACATCGCCATGATCTTCCAGGAGCCGATGACCTCGCTCAATCCGGTGCTCACCATCGGCAGCCAGATCGCCGAAACCGTTCTGCTGCACGAACGCGTCAGCAAACGGGAAGCCTGGAACAAGGCGATCGAGATGCTGCGCCTCACGCGCATCCCGGAGCCGGCGCAGCGCGCACGCGAATATCCGCACCAGCTCTCCGGCGGCATGCGCCAGCGCGCGATGATCGCCATGGCGCTCGCCTGCAATCCGCAGGTGCTGATCGCCGACGAGCCGACCACCGCGCTCGACGTGACTATCCAGGCGCAGATCCTCGACATCATCCTCGACCTGCAACGCAAGCTCGGCACCGCGGTGATTTTGATCACGCACGATCTCGGCGTGGTGGCGGAGACCGCGCAGCGGGTGATCGTCATGTATGCCGGGCGCAAGGTGGAGGAGGCGCCGGTCGAGGAATTGTTCGCGCGTCCGCAGCATCCCTATACGCACGGATTGATGGCCTCGATCCCGCGGTTGCCGCTCATGCGCGGGCAGGCCGACGACACCGGCGAGCGGTTGCAGGAGATCCCCGGCATGGTGCCGGCGTTGACCGATCTGCCGCCCGGCTGCGTGTTCGCGCCGCGCTGCGCGCATGCCGAGGCGCGCTGCCGCGATGCCTATCCGGATTATGAGGAAAAACGGCCGGGGCACTGGGCGGCCTGCTGGCGCTCGTGCGAGCTCTATGGGGACGATCATGCCTGAGCCCCATGCCGCGAACGGATCGGCGCCCGTGCTCGAGGTATGCGGGCTCAAGAAGCATTTCCCAATCCGTAAGGGCTTGTTGCAAAGCGCCGCCGGAACGGTGTTTGCGGTCGATGGTGTCAGCTTCTCGATCAACAAGGGCGAGACGCTGGCGCTGGTCGGCGAATCCGGCTGCGGCAAGTCGACGGTGGGGCGCACGGTGCTGCGCCTGATCGAACCGACCGCCGGCAGCATCAAGATCGGCGGCAGCGACATTACCCATCTCGGCAAGACCGAGCTGCGTCCCTATCGCCGGCAGATGCAGATCATCTTCCAGGACCCGTTCTCATCGCTCGATCCGCGCATGTCGGCCGGCG
>JAKAMD010000044.1 GCA_021823875.1 Pseudomonadota bacterium
ATCGCGGCGCCGCTCGCCACGGTCGACATGGCGGTCGATCTGCCGGTCGCCAATGCCGAGCGCAACGAGCGGCCCGATAAACCGCTCATTCTGACGCTCAAGGCCGATCTCGGCATTCTGGTCGGCAATGACGCGGTGGCACGCGAAGCGCTCGCCGCCGCGCTCGATAAGGCGACCGGCGGGGACAAAACGCAGCGCGTGTTCCTGCGCGCCGACAAGGCGGTATCCTACGGCGACCTGATGGCGTTGATGAATGAATTGCGCGACGCCGGCTATCTGCATGTGGCACTGGTCGGCCTCGATGCCGGGAAGCTCAGGCCATGAGCACGCGCCGGCTCGGCCATGTGGCGCCGTGGGCCGTCGGCCTCACGCTCGCGTTCGGCCTGCATGGCGCGGCGGCGGCCTTGCTGTTGGCGCAATGGCGCGGCGACCCCGGCGAGGTAGCGAGCGCGCCCGCGATCCTGGTCGATTTCGCGCCGACGCCGGTCGCGCCGGCGGTGACGCCGACCGCCTTGCCGCCGGGTCCACCGCAGCCGCAACAACAGGCACAGCCGGAGCAAAAACCAGAAACAAAGCAGACCGTCACCAAGATCGAGACTGAAGCGCCGCCGGAAAAGCCGGTCGAGCAAAAAACCGACACGCCGCCGAAGCCTGCGCCGCAAGCAACCATCGATGCGCCGCCCAAACCGGCAGCCCCGGTCACCATCGATGTGCTGCCACCGCGCAAGCCTGTCGAAGCGCGGCACGCGCGCAAGCCGCGTCAACGCCAGGCGAGCCTCGCTAGCGCGCCTTCAGCGGCGGCGCAGCGCGCACCACGCGCAGCCGCCTTGGCGCCGGGCGCCTCGACGCATGATTCAAATGCCCTGCCGAATTGGCGCACGGCGCTGGTCGCTCGCATCGAACGCCACAAGCATTATCCGGAAACCGCGCTGGCGCGCGGCGAGCATGGTGTCGCGCAGGTTGCCTTCAGCGTCGATCGCAGCGGTCGCCTACATGATGCGCGTATCGTGCGCAGCTCCGGCTCGGCGCTGCTCGACCGCGACGCGCTCGCCTGGCTGCGCCGTTCCGAGCCACTGCCGCCACCGCCGCCGGAAGTGCATGGCGCGCGCATCTCCGTCGTGGTGCCGCTGCGTTACGACATTCACTGAGCGAGCGCAGGCGCTATCGGTTGCGCGGCGGCGACGCGCGCCGTCACACGTCCCAGCAGCACCAACAGAGGACCCGGCAATTCCGCCTCGGCGAGGCGGTCCGGCAAATTGCCGATCGGTGCGGCAAGGCTCGCCTGATCAGGGCGCGTGGCGCGCGAGACGGCAAGCGCCGGGGTCTGTGGATCGAGACCTTCGGCCACAGCGCGGTCGACCAGAATGGATAGCGTCTTCGCTGGCATATAGATCGCGGTGGTGACGGCGGGATCGACGAGGCTCTTCCAGTCGATGTCATCCGGCAATGCGCCGTTGCGGGCATGGCCGGTGACGTATTGCAGGCGGCGCGCCTGGTCGCGCTCGGTGAGCGGCAGGTTGAGCCGCGCAGCGGCGGCCTGCGCGGCAGTGATGCCGGGAACAATCTCAACCGGAATGCGCGCGGCCTCGCAGGCCGCGATCTCTTCGGCGGCACGTCCGAAGATCAAGGGATCGCCGCCTTTCAGCCGCACTACGCGCTTGCCCTGCCTGGCGAGGCTCACCATCAGCGCATTGATCTCGTCCTGCTTGCAGGACGGACCATGGCCAGTCTTGCCGACCAGGAGCTTGCGCGCCTCGCGGCGGGCGAAGTCGAGCACTTCGCGCGACACCAGATCATCGAACAGGATCACGTCCGCTGATTGCAGCGCGCGCACCCCACGAAGCGTCAGCAATTCCGGATCGCCCGGCCCGGCACCGACTAGCGTGACCGAGCCGTTCTCGACCATGCCGCCCAGGCCTTTCACGTCGGCGATGAAGGCATCGAAATCGTTCGGCGTCGGCGTCTGCTCGGGATTGGCGATCGCATGCGCCGTGAACACTTGCCAGAATCTGCGCCGGCCAGAGAATGACAGCCCGGACGTCTTCACCGCATCGCGCCAGCGCGCGGCAGTGCCGGCCCAAATGGCAAAGCCTTTCGGCAGCAAAGCTTCCAGCTTGGCGCGGATGGCTTGCGCGAAGACGGGGGCGGCGCCGTCGGTGGAAATACCAATCACCAGCGGCGAGCGATTGACGATTGAACCAAAGGAAAAATCGCAATAGGCCGGCTGGTCGATGACATTGACTGGAACGCCAGCGGCGCGAGCGGCGGTGGAGAACGTTTCTGCTTCAGCCTCGTCATCGAAAGCGCCAATGGCGACAGCGCAATTTTCCAGGTCGCCGTCAGTCCACTTCCGCTGATGGAGAAAGATGTCGCCATGCGTCGCGTCACCTGCGACGAGCGCCATCTCCATCGAAAATTCGTCGGCATAGACATCGACGCGAGCGCCGCATGCCGATAGCAGCTCGGCCTTCCATGCAGCCGCGGCACTGCCACCCGCCAGCAGCGCGCGCTTGCCTTGCAGCGTGAAGAACACCGGCAGCTGCGCCAGCGCCTCCATGCGCGGCGGCCGCGTCTCCAGCGGTTGGCGTGGCGCGCTCATTGCGTCGGCTGCCCGCCGACATTGGCGTGGAAATCGCGGCCGTTGCCGGTCGCCGCCACGAAGCCGGCGCGGATGCAGAAATCGCCGAAACGCTCGCCTTTTTGCCGCCCGGCGGCATAGGCCGCGTAGATCGGATCGAGCGCGGCGATAATGCCGGCGTGATCGACGTCCTCGACATAAAGCTTGTTGAGGCGCGAGCCGTCGAAGGCGGCGCCGAGATAGAGGTTGTAGCGGCCGGGGCCTTTGCCGACGAGGCCGATCTCGGCGAGATAGGGGCGCGCGCAGCCGTTCGGGCAGCCGGTCATGCGGATGACGATATCGTCGTCGGCCAGTCCGTGCGCGGCCAGCCGCTCGGCCAGCGCGTCGATCAGATCGGGCAGATAGCGCTCGCTCTCGGCCAGCGCCAGGCCGCAGGTCGGCAGCGCGACGCAAGCCATGGAATTGCGGCGCAGGCCTGACCAGGGTGCCAACAGGCCGGCTTCCGTCGCCAGCCAATGCACCTCCTTCTGTTTGTCGGCCGGCACATTGGCGACGATCAAATTCTGATTGGGCGTGATGCGGAAATCGCCGTTATGCACTTGCGCGATCTTGCGCAGCGCCGAAAGCTGCGCAGCACCGGGACGATCGGCCAGCCTCCCGTTCTGCACGAACAGCGTGAGATGGGCGCGGCCGTCGGCGCCCTCGCTCCAGCCGTAACGGTCGCCGGTGGACGTGAAAGTGAAAGGCTTGGCCGGCGAAAGCGTGATGCCGGCGCGGCGCTCGACTTCGGCGCGGAAGGCATCGAGCCCGCGGTCTTCGATGGTGTATTTCAGCCGGGCATGTTTGCGGTTCTTGCGGTCGCCCCAGTCGCGCTGCACGGTCACTACGGCTTCGGCGATCGCCAGCGCGTGCTTGGTTTCGCAAAAGCCCATCACCTCGGCCGTGCGCGGATAGGTCTCGGGCTCGCCGTGGCTCATGCCCATGCCGCCGCCGACCGTGACATTCCAGCCAAGAACGTCGCCGCCCTCCCCCAGGATGGCGATGAAGCCGAGATCGTGCGCGAAGATATCGACATCGTTGGAGGGCGGCACCGCCACCACGATCTTGAATTTGCGCGGCAGGTAGGTCTTGCCGTAGATCGGCTCCACCACCTCCTCCTCGCCGCCCACGATGCGCTCGCCGTCGAGCCAGATCTCGCGATAGGCCGGCGTGCGCGGCGTCAGGTGATCGGAGATGGCGCGCGCCAGATCGAGCGCAGCGGCATGCGCGCGCGACTGGTACGGGTTCGGGTTGCACATCACGTTGCGGTTGACGTCGCCGCAGGCCGCGATCGAATTGAGCAGTACAGCATCGATTGCACGCATGGTCGCCTTCACGTTCGACTTGATGATGCCGTGCAATTGCACCGTCTGCCGCGTGGTCAGCCGCATGGTGCCGTTGGCGTAGGTGCGCGCGACCTCGTCGAGCGCCAGCCACTGCGCCGGCGCCAGCACGCCGCCCGGCATGCGCACGCGCATCATGAAGGCGAAGGCCTTCTCCATGCGCTTCTTGGCGCGCTCGGGGCGCAGGTCGCGGTCGTCCTGCAGATACATGCCGTGGAATTTCACGAGCTGCTGATCGTCCTCGACGATGGCGCCGGTGATCTCATCGCGCAGGCCTTCGGCCAGCGTGCCGCGCAGATAATCGCTCGCTTCCTTGATGCGCTCATTGCGCGAAACGTCGTCTGTCATTTTTCTTAATTCCGAAAGCGCAGGATCAATAAACGTCCTGCAGATAACGCTTCTCGCGCTCCAGCGTCGCGACCGCCTGCGCGGCCGCTTCCGGCGCAAGTTGCTTCACGTCGGCAAAGGCGCACGTCAGCGTTTCGCGCACGTCCTTCGCCATCGCCTTGGCGTCGCCGCAAACATAGAAATGCGCGCCGTTGTCGAGCCAATCGACCAGATCACGCCGCTTCTCCCACAGCTTGTGCTGCACATAGACCTTCTCCGGCGTGTCGCGCGAAAAAGCGACATCCATGCGGGCGAGCGCGCCGTCCTTCCGCGCCTCCTGCCAGTCGAGTTGGTAGAGGAAATCATGGGTGAAGCTGCGGTCGCCGAAGAACAACCAGCTCTTGCCGGCGGCGGCGGTAGCGCGGCGCTCCTGCACGAAGGCGCGGAACGGCGCCACGCCGGTGCCCGGGCCGACCATGATGATGTCCTTGTCGGGCGCCGGCAGCCGGAAATGCTTGTTGGGCTTGAGCTTCACGCGCACGCGTGCGCCGCGCTGGAGGCGCTCGGCAACATAGGTGGAGGCGACGCCTTTGCGCGCGCGGCCGTGGCTGTCGTAGCGCACCGCCGAGATCAGAAGATGCGCCTCGTCCTCGAATTCGCGGCGCGATGAGGCGATCGAATAAGCGCGCGGCGCCAGCGGCCGGGTCACCGCACGCAGATGTTCCGCCGTGAGCGCAATGGGGAAATGCGCGAGCAGGTCGATGAGCTGGCGCCCGGCGATCCAGTCGCGCGCCGCACCGTCCGTGAGCAAAGCCTTCACGTATTGATGGCTGGTCTGCGCCGCATAGGTCTCCAGCGTCTTGAGCGAGAGCGTGGTGACGTCGCGCGAGGAAATGAGCTCAGCGCGCAGCGCGTCGTCGCCGGCAAGCCCGGCGAGCGCGAGCAACTCGTCGACATAAGACGGGTCATTCTCAGGATAGAGATCGAGCGAGTCGCCCGGTTCATAGGCCGGCGCCGCGCCGTCGAAAGACAGCGCGAGATGAACGGTCTCCTTGGCTGAGCGCGAGGAATTGAGATTCACATGCTCGACGATCTCGGCTTCGACGATCTCGGTCGAGGGCGAAGCCGCCGGCTTGCCAAAATCAACCTCGATGACGCGGCCGCGACCGGCGTCGGGCGGCGACAGCGTCTTGAGCGCATCGCCGATCCAGCGCGCCGACAGCGCGGCGAAGTCGAGATCGCAATCGGCACGCTCGACCGCGCGCTTGCCGCCGAGCGCGGCCAGCCGCGCGTCGATCTTCTTGCCGATGGCGCAGAATTCCGCGTAAGCCGTGTCACCGAGCGCCAGCACGCCGTATTCGATCCCGTCGAGACGCGGGGCGCCTTCGCCCATCAATTCGTTGTAGACGCGGGTGGCGCGCGCCGGCGGCTCACCCTCGCCCCAGGTGGCGGCGATGATCGCCAGTCGTTTCGTCTTGGTCAGATCGGAAAGCGCGAGATCGGCCATGTCGATGACAGCCGGCTTGAAACCGTGCTTGCGCGCCTCGCGCGCCATGTCGCCGGCAAGCTTCTCGCAATTGCCACTCTCGCTGGCGTAGACGATGGTGAGAGGCTCGGCCGGCCGCGCGGGCGCTGACGGTTCCGCCGCCTCGGCTGCGCCGGTGACCGACTCGACCCCGGCCAGAAAGCCCGCCAGCCAGGCACGCTGCACCGGGCTCGCCGGCCCCACCACATGGTTGAGCAGGGCGACGTCCTCTTCCGAGAACGGCGCGGTCTTGGGGATGGTCGCAAAAGCGGAGGACATTGTGAGGCGGCTCCCATGCCAGGAGCCGTTAAATAGAAGCCTATTCTGCGCAATCGCAATATACGGCCGAAAATAAGAAGATATTTCCTGCCGGTAAACCACGGCCGCCTAACATTTTCCCCTCCCGGCAGGTATCAGCGAACGCCGGTTATGCCGGTTTCGAACCTGCCGGCCGGGCAAAATCGTCACTCTCACGGGCGCCCCTTAAGCTGTGGAACCGGCAACCATATCCACCCTGCACCGGCGGCGATCGGTTTATGGTGCGACCCGCATGACGACCCTCCGCTATCGCAACCGCCTGCGGGCGCTGCTGACGCCCGCCGAGACACGCCTGTTCAAGCGGCTCGACACGCCGCAGAAGATCCAGGACTTCCTCGATAAGGTGCCGGCCAATTTCGAGCTGGACGGCGACACCGTGCAGTCGCCGCGCCGCCTGCTCCAGACGCGGCTGGCGCATTGCGCGGAGGCCGCGCTGTTCGGCGCCGCGGTGCTCGCCTTTCATGGCAAGCGCTGCTGGCTGATGGACCTGCGCGCGCTGCCGAGCGACCAGGACCACATCGTCACCCTGTTCAAGGAACGCGGGCTTTGGGGCGCGATCAGCAAAACCAACCACGCCATCCTGCGCTGGCGCGACCCGATCTACAAAAGCGCGCGCGAACTCGCCATGAGCTATCCGCACGAATACTGCCTGCCCGGCGGCAAGAAATCGATGCTGGAATATTCGCGGCCGTTCTCGCTTTACCGCATTGCGCCGGAACGCTGGGTGACCGCGGAGGACGACCTGCACTGGCTGATGGACAAGCTCGACGAAGCCCCGCATGTGCCGGTGGCGCCAACGCACGCCATGCGCCGGCGCCGGCGCTCGCCCAAGGTCGAACTGCTGGCGCAACTCGTGTTGGAATGGCCCGACCCGCGCAAGCCCAAAGCCAAGCGCAAGGTCAATCGCAAGCGGAAAACGAAGGCGCGGCGCTAACGCGCGTCATTCCGGGACGCGAGCGAATCTCGCGGGCCCGGAATCCATACGCCGTAGCCGGGGTTATGGATTCCGGTTTCGTCCACCTTCGCCCTATGGGCTCAAGTGGACGCCCCGGAATGACAGAGTGAATGGGCCCCGCTATAACGCCCCCGACACCGAAGAGCCGGAGAACCGTACGCGTGCCATCATTCACTTTCCGCAGGCAAATGATCGTCGAATGGAGCCAGTGCGATCCGGCCGGAATCGTGTTCAATGCCCGCTTCTTCGAGTTCTTCGACCAGAACACCTGGCTCTTGTTCGATACCGCGCTCGGCGTGAAACCGCATGAGCTGGCTGCCGCCTTCAACATCATCGGCATGCCGCTGGTCGACGCCCGCGCCAATTTCCTGATCCCGGCCAAATTCGGCGACGAAATCGAAATCGCCTCCTGGGTGGCGGAGTTCCGCCGTTCCTCCTTCGACGTCACGCACCAGATCACCATCGACGGCAAACTGGCGGTCGACGGCGGCGAAACCCGGGTCTGGGCAGCCCGCTCGCCGGATAATCCCGAGCGCATCGGCGCCGCTGCCATTCCCGCCGAAGTCATTGCTCGATTTGGCTAATTTGCCCGGCACAACGGCCAACTGTTCCAGCCATTCCCGGTAATGGGCCTGGAGGGTCACCGGCCCCTGGTGTGTCGTAGCCGCAAGCAAAGACGAAGCGCGAGTCGAACACGCGCCGCTTGTGGGAGAAAACGCTTTGGCCCGGCTGCTTGAGTTCACGCTCAACGGACGCGATCGCGTCGACGCGGTCGCGGACAACATGCTGCTGCTCGATTTCCTGCGCGAGAAAATCGGGCTGACCGGCACTAAGACCGGCTGCGACGGCGGCGAATGCGGCGCCTGCACGGTGCTGATCGACGACGAGCCAGCGCTTTCCTGTCTAACCCTGGCGGCGACTATTGCCGGCAAGCGTGTCGATACCGTGGAGTCGCTCGGCCACGATGGCCAGTTGTCGGCGGTGCAGCGCGGCTTCCACGAGAAGCTCGGCGCGCAATGCGGCTATTGCACGCCCGGCTTCGTGATGGCCTCGGCCGGCCTGCTGCGGCGCAATCCCAATCCGAGCGAGGCAGAAATCATCGACGCGCTCGGCAGCAATATCTGCCGCTGCACCGGCTATGTGAAAATCATTGAGGCAGTGAAATACGCCGCATCGCTCAATGCGCAGGGAGTAAGCCCATGAGCGCTCTCTCCCGTTCGTCCCCGCGAAAGCGGGGACCCAGGGCCAAAGAACTGGATGCCCGCTTCCGCGGGCACGAACGGGTTGAGGTGGCGTCATGAACAAACCCGTGCCCGCGCACAATATCGGCGACTACGTGCCGATGATCGACGGGCCGGACAAAGTGTCCGGCCGCGCCAAATTCACCGCCGATATCGTGGCGCCCGGCCAACTCGCCGGCCGCATCTATCGCAGCCCTTATGCACACGGCGAGATCGTCAGCGTCGACGTCTCGGAAGCGCTCAAGCTGCCGGGCGTGAAGGCCGTCGTCACCGGCGCCGACTGCGACAAGGGCTTCGGTGTGCTGCCGATCGCGCGCACGGAATATCCGTTGGCGCGCGACAAGGTGCGCTATCGCGGCGAGCCGGTGGCGGCGGTGGCGGCAATCGACGATGCCACCGCGCGCGAGGCGCTGCGCCGCATCAAGATGACCGTGAGCGAACTGCCGGCTTATTACACATCGCAGGCGGCATTAGCGCCGGACGCGGTGCAACTGCACGAGAAGAAGCCCGGCAATATCGAACGCGACGTGCTGTACGAGCTGGGCTCGACCGAACAGGGCTTCGCGGAAGCCGATCTGGTGCGCGACGGCACCTACAACTGCGCCGAGGTCTGCCAGAACCAGATGGAAATGCACGCGGCGGTCGCCGAATACGACGCTGTGCGCAACCGCATGACCGTGCATGCCTCCACGCAGGTGCCCTACTACGTGCACCTGATGCTGGCGCAAATCCTCGACATGGAGATGTCGCGCATCCGCGTGATCAAGCCACATGTCGGTGGGGGCTTCGGTTGCCGCACCGAGACACTCAATGTCGAATTGATCGCGGCGCTGCTCGCGCGCAAGGCGCAAGGCACCGTGCGCATCGTCACCAGCCGCGAGGAGACCTTCATCACCCACCGCGGGCGGCCGGAGACGGATGTCCGCCTGAAGATCGGAATGCGCAAGGACGGTCGCATCACCGCGGTCGAATGCGAATGCGACCAGCGCGGCGGCGCACATTCGGGCTACGGCGTGGTGACCATCCTCTATGCCGGCTCGATGCTCTACGCCATCTACGACCTCCACAACGTCAAATATGTCGGCCGCCGCGTGCTCACCAACACGCCGCCCTGCGGCGCCTTCCGCGGCCACGGCACGGTCGACGTGCGTTTCGCCTTCGAGAGCCTGCTCGATGAAATGGCGGCCGAACTCGGCCTCGATCCCTTCGCCGTGCGCCGCGCCAATTTCCTGACCGCGCCGACCTTCACCGATAACGACCTGATGGTGAACTCCTACGGACTGCCGGAATGCCTCGACTGGGTCGAGCGTGAGAGCGGCTGGAAGACCCGCAAGGGCAAGCTGCCGAACGGCAACAGCGTGCGCAAAGGCCTCGGCATGGCCTGCTCGCATTACGTTTCGGGTGCGTCCAGACCGGTAAACTGGACCGGCGAGCCGCATGCCACCGTCAAGATCAAGCTCGATTTCGACGGCTCGCTGGTGGTGCTGTCGGGCGCCGCTGATATCGGCCAGGGCTCGACCACCATCCTGGCGCAGACCGTGGCCGAAGTGCTCGGCCTCGATCTGTCGCGCGTGCGTGTGGTCACCGGCGACAGCGAACTGGTGCCGAAGGACAACGGCTCCTATTCGTCGCGCGTCACTTTCATCGTCGGCAATGCCGCGCTCGATGCCGCGCGTAATCTGAAGGCACTGCTGGTCAACGCGGCGGCGCGCAAGCTGGAGGCGCGGCCGGAAGACATTGAATGCCTGGGCGAGGTTTATCGCGCCGGCGCGCAGGACAGAGGCGCGACTTTTGACGAGGTAGTGGTTGAAGCGCTGAAGGATAGCGGCACTATCACCGTCACTGGCAACTACTCAACCATTCCGGAATCGCACGGCGGCAAGAAATACCGCGGTGCCGTCATCGGCGGCACCATGGGCTATTCCTATTCGGCGCAGGTGGTGGAGGTGACGGTCGACGAGGAGACCGGCGTCGTCACTGTCGACAAGGTCTGGGTGGCGCATGACTGCGGCAAGGCGCTCAACCGGCTGACGGTCGAGGGTCAGGTGCAGGGCTCGGTCTGGATGGGCATGGGCCAAGCCATGAGCGAGGAAGCCGCCTATCAAGACGGGCTGATGGTCACCGCCAACATGCTCGACTACCGGGTGCCGACCATCCAGGATTCGCCGCCCATCGAGGTCGGCATCGTCGAGAGCAACGATCCGCATGGGCCCTTCGGCGCCAAGGAGGCGGGCGAAGGCTCGCTCGCCGCCTTCCTTCCGGCGCTCACCGCGGCGATCACCGACGCCATCGGCATCCGCTTCAACGATCTGCCGGTGACGCCCGACCGCGTGTTCGAGGCGATCGAGAAGCGCAAACGGGCGCTGGAAAAGAAAAAGGGTGCCGCCTGATGGACGCCCTACCCGATTTCCGCGTGCTCAATCCGGAGACGCTCGACGAGGCGCTGGCCGCGCGCGCCCAGCATCCCGACTCAAAGCCGCTCGGCGGCGGCACTGATCTGGTGGTCAATATAAGGCGCGGCATCCTGGCGCCGAGCGTGCTGATCGACATGAACCGCGTGAAGGAATTGCACGCGATCAAGGTCGATGAGAATTCAATCGAGATCGGCGCCTCGGTGCGCTTGACGGCGCTCGCCCAGCATTCCGACGTGATCGCGCATTATCCGGTGCTGGCGCAGGCGGCGGCGCATATCGCCGGGCCAACCCACCGCAACATGGGCACGGTCGGCGGCAATCTCTGCCTCGACACCCGCTGCATCTATTACAATCAGAGCGAATGGTGGCGCGCCGCCAATAACCATTGCCTGAAGACCACCGGCAGCATGTGCCACGTGGCGCCGAAGAGCCGCGGCGTGTGCTTCGCCACTTATTCCGGCGATCTGGCACCGGCGTTGCTCACGCTGCAAGCCGAAATCGATCTCGCCGGCCCCAACGGCAAGCGCACCATTCCGCTCGAGCATCTCTATATCGGCTTCGCCCGCCAGGACGTGCCGGTCACCGAGACGCAGGGCGACGGCAAGTTCTTCCTGTCGCTCAGGCCGGGCGAGATCGTGGTCGCGGTGCGCGCGAAGAACACGCCCGGTTTGCGCTCGGCCTACGACAAGATCCGCATCCGCCGCTCGATCGAATATCCGGTGGCGGGCGTCGCGGTCGCGCTCAAGCGCGAGGGCGACAAGCTCACCGACCTGCGCATCGCCTTCACCGGCACCAATCCGCGCCCGGTGCTGCTCGCCGGCACCGCCGAACTCTGCGGCGGCGGCATCGATGAGCGCGTCATCAAAGGCCTCGACGCGCTGGTGCGCGACCAGATCATGCCGATGAAGACCACCTTCACGCCCGGCCATTACCGCCGGCGCGTGGCCGGCGTGCTGGCGCGGCGATTAATGACGCGATTGTACGAGAGTTGAGAACGAAGGGGGTCAGCGTGCTGGACGACTTCACCGAGCGCCGCCCCTACAACGCCGTATCCGATTTCGTCGACGTTCACATCGCGCAAGGACGCGCCGGCAAGCCCGCTTTCATCGATCCCGAGCGTACCCTCACCTACGGCCAATTGCAGCAACGCAGCCAGCGCCTGGCGCACGGCTTGCGCGCGCTCGGTGTGTGGCAGGAAAACCGCGTCGCCCTGCTCTTGCCCGACACCGTCGACACGCCGGTGGCATTCTGGGGCACCGTGCGCGCCGGCTCGGTCGCAATCCCGCTCAACACCTTCCTCAATGCCGTGCAATACGCCTACATGCTCGCCGACTCGCGCGCGACCGCGCTGATCGCGGCGGCACCGCTGGCGCAAGCGATATGGCCGACGTTGGCGCAATTGCCGCATCTGGAAACCATCATCCTGACCGGCGCCATCGACAAAGCAAAATTCCCCGGCCGCAAGGTGCATGCGTTCGAAGAGGTGATCGCGAACGCCAGCGACGCGCCGTTCACCGCCGATACCATATCGGACGAGGTGGCATTCTGGCTCTACACCTCGGGCTCGACCGGCGACCCCAAGGGCGTCAAGCATGTGCACACCAATCTGATGGCGACAGCACGGCTGTTCGGCCAGGGCGTGCTCGGCATCCGCGAGGACGACGTGGTGCATTCGGCGGCCAAACTGTTCTTCGCCTATGGGCTCGGCAATGCCATGACCTTTCCGCTCTCGGTCGGCGCCACCGCGGTGCTGTGGCCGCCGCGGCCGACGCCCGACGGCGTGTTCGAGATCATGCGCCGCCATCAGCCGACCATCTTCTACGCCGTGCCCTCGCTCTATACCGCGCTGCTGGCGCACAAGGACATTGGCAAGGGCATCGGCTCCAACCGCCTGCGCCTTTGCGTGTCGGCCGGCGAAGCGCTGCCGGCGCATATCGGCCAACGCTGGCGCGAGCTTGTCGGCGTCGACGTGCTCGACGGCATCGGCTCGACCGAGCTGTTGCAGACCTTCCTCAGCAACCGGCCGGGCGATATCCGCTACGGCTCGACCGGTAGGCCGGTGCCCGGCTACGAGGCGCGCATCGTCGACGAGGCGGGACGCGAGCTGGGCGCCGACGAGATCGGCGAGTTGATCATCCGCGGCCCGTCAGCCGGCGAAGGCTATTGGAACCAGCGCGCCAAGAGCCGGCACACCTTCGCCGGCGAATGGACCTATACCGGTGACAAGTTCCGCCGCGACGCCGACGGCTATTATTACTACTGCGGGCGCACCGACGACATGTTCAAGGTGTCCGGCATGTGGGTGTCGCCGTTCGATGTCGAGGCCGCGCTGATGTCGCATGAATGCGTGCTGGAGGCGGCCGTCATCGGCAAGCAGGACACCGACGGCCTGATCAAGCCGAAGGCATTCATCGTGCTCAAGGAAGGCTTCTCGGCCGATGAGAGCTTGCTGGAGACTCTGAAGAGCCACGTCAAGCAGACTGCCGGCGCCTGGAAATATCCGCGCTGGATCGAATGGCGCGAGGATTTGCCGCGCACCGCGACGGGCAAGATCCAGCGGTTCAAGCTGCGCGACGAGGATATGCAGGCGGGGTGAGGCACCTGTCCCGGGCGCAGCGCGGCGTGAAACGATGCGCTGCAGACCCGGGACCGTTGCAAATTCAGAGTTTGGGACGGCCCCGGATCGGCGGCGCACCACGGCGTGCTGCGCCGCGTCCGGGGCAAGTCATCAATACGCCGGCGCCATTTGCGCCTGCAAGGCGGTGAGCAGATCGGTCGAGCCCTGCACCGCCACGCGCTGCTGATACAAACGCAGGCCGTAGAGGCCGCCCAGCTCGGCGCCGTTGCCGGCGCGGCCGGGACCACCATGATGGCATTGCGGCATGACGATGCCGTGGCCGGTGTGGGCATCGGCAATCGACGGCTCGACTGCCAGGATACGTCCATTGGACGCACCCAGCTCAACCGCTGCGCGCGCTAGGAAGTCGCGGTCCTCGCCATAGATGGATGCGACCAGCGAGCCGCCGCCACGCGCCACCAGCGCGAAGGCTTCAGCCTCGTCTTTATATGTAATGATCGTCGCACACGGCCCGAACACCTCGGTGTCGTGCACGGCACTGCCGGTGCCGTTCTCGACCTTCAGCAAGGTCGGCGCCATGAAGGCGGACTTGTCCGGATCGATGCCATCGAGCGTCGGCGGATTGAGGCTGCCGGTTACAAAATCGGCTTCGCTGGCAAGCCGGCGAATACCGTCAAAGGCGGCATCCTGCTGCGAACGGGTGACCAGCGGCCCCATACGGGTCTTGTCGTTGCGCGGATCGCCGACGGTGACCTTGGCAAGCCGCGCGGCCAGCGCATCAGTCGCCGCATTGGCCTGCTGCGCCGGCACGAACACACGGCGGATGGCGGTGCATTTCTGCCCGGCCTTCTGCGTCATCTCCTTCGCCACTTCCTTTACGAAAGCGTCGAACGCAGGTGTCGCCGCCGCAACGCCGGGCGCCAGCAGCGCGGAGTTGACACTGTCGGCCTCGATGTTCACGCGGGTGCTGCGATGCAGCACATTGGGATGGGCAAGGATGCGCTGGGCGGTGCCGGACGAGCCGGTGAAGGCGATGACATCGTCGGCAGTGACGTGCTCGAGCAGATCGCCGATGCCGCCGCACAACAGACTGAGCGCGCCTTCCGGCAATACCTTGGCGGCGATGACGTCGCGTACCATCTGGTGGCTGAGCCAGCAGGTGGCCGACGCGGGCTTGGCCAGCATGGGCATGCCGGCGAGCAGCGCGCAGGCCGCCTTCTCCCACAGGCCCCAACTCGGGAAGTTGAAGGCGTTGATGTGCACGGCGACACCGTGGCGCGGCACCAGCATATGGATGGCCTGGTAGTTCTCGGCCTTGGCCAGCCGCACTGGCTTCTCGTCGAGCAACGCCTTGGCGGCGCCCA
>JAKAMD010000434.1 GCA_021823875.1 Pseudomonadota bacterium
CGCTGATGGCGGTGATCGGCTGTCTCGACCGGCCGACCAGCGGCCGTTATTTCTTCGAAGACCATGATGTCGCACAACTGGACGAGCCTGAACGCGCGCGTCTGCGCAGCGAACGGCTCGGCTTCGTATTCCAGAGCTTCAACCTGCTCGCCCGCACCAGCGCGCTCGAAAATGTGGCGCTGCCGCTGTTCTATACCGCCTCCGGGCCGGCCACGGCCGGCTCACGCGTCGACCGGGCGCGCGCCTCACTTCGATTGCTGGGCTTGAGCGATCGCGAGCGCAACACGCCCGGCCAGCTTTCCGGCGGCCAGCAGCAGCGGGTGGCGATCGCGCGCGCGCTGATCAACCGTCCCGGCCTGCTGCTCGCCGACGAACCGACCGGCAATCTCGATACCCGCACCTCGCACGAGATCATGGAGACGCTGACCAAGCTCAATCGCGAGCAGGGCGTCACCATTGTCGTGGTCACCCACGAGCAGGATATCGCGGCCTATGCCGACCGGGTGCTGACCATGCGCGACGGCCAAGTCGTGGCGGACGAGAAAAGGGCAAAGCCGGCCAAGGCTGGCGCGCATCCGGTTGCCGCGCCGGCCGCGAGCCCTGTCACCGCGCCGCAGCCGGCAGCGGCGGTGCGCGGCCACAAGGTCTGGGCCTTCGCCTTGATGATCATGGCCGCCGCCCTGCAGGCGATCCGGCGCAACATGATGCGCTCGGCGCTGACCATGCTCGGTGTATTCATCGGCGTCGCCGCGCTGATCGCCATGGTCGCGGTCGGCCAGGGCGCCAACGAGGCGGTGCGCAAGCAGATCGAGCGGCTCGGTACCAATCTGGTGGTGGTGCTACCGGGCGCGCACAGGATGGGCGGGATGCGCGGCGGCGCCGGCAGCGCGTCCACGCTGACCACCACCGATGCGCATGCCATCCTGCGCGAAGCCACGGCGGTGAGCGAAGTGAGCTATCTCATCCGCCAGGGCGGCCAAGTGCAATACGGCAATCAGAACTGGACCACGCAAATCCAGGGCATCAGCCCGAATTATCCGCCGATGACCAACTGGCGCGTCGACATGGGCCGCGAAATCAGCGACGACGACAACGCCGCTGCCGCGCTGGTGGTGGTGATCGGACAGACCGTGGTGAAGCAGCTTTTCGGCGAGACGACGATGCCGATCGGCGCGGTGATCCAGGTGAAAGACGTGCCGATGCGGGTGATCGGCGTCTTGGAATCGAAGGGCCAGACACCCTTCGGCCAGGATCAGGACGATCTGATCATGATCCCGTTCACCACCGCTGAGCGCAAGGTGCTGGGCGTAGCCGCGCCCAGTCAGAGCCAGACTCCGCTCAATTGGATTTATCCGGATCCGCCCAACCCCTATGGCCTGAAGCCGCATCTCGCCGGCTACGTCAATCAGATCTACGTGCAGGCAGTCAACCAAGCCGAGGTGCAGGCAGCCATCACCCAGGTCACCGAAATCCTCAAGCGCCGCCATCGTATCAAGCCCGGCGACGAGGATGACTTCTCGGTGCGCAATCTCAGCCAGATCGCCGAGACCGCCGAAAGCTCGAGCCGCATCATGGCGCTGCTGCTCGCCGCCGTCGCCTCGATCTCGCTGGTGGTCGGCGGCATCGGCATCATGAATATATTGCTGGTATCGGTAACCGAGCGCACGCGCGAGATCGGCCTGCGCATGGCGATCGGCGCGCGCCGGCTGCACGTGCTGCTGCAGTTCCTGGCCGAAGCGGTGTTCCTCAGCGTCACCGGCGGCATCGCCGGCATCGTCATGGGCGTGCTGTTCTCGCTGGCGATCTCGGTGTTCGCCGGCTGGGCAACACCGATCTCGGCGGCGGCGATCGCCGGCGGCTTCCTGTTTTCCGCGGCGGTCGGAATTTTCTTCGGTTATTACCCGGCGCGCAAAGCCGCGCGCCTCGATCCGATCGAGGCCTTGCGCTACGAGTGAATCGCTCAGCGGCCCGGCAGCATCCGTTGCATCACGCCATCGCGGCGGATGAAGTAATGATAGAGCGCGGCCGCCACGTGCAGGCCGACCAGCGCCAGCATCACGTAATTGGCGAGCAGGCCGTGCACGTCGCCGGTCCAGCGCAAGCCCGGCGCGTGGGTCGCCACCAACTTGGGCAGCTCAAGACCGAACATGACGGCCGGAAAGCCGCGCCAGGAGGCGTTGATCCAACCGAGAATCGGCACGACCAACAACAGCAAATACAGCAACCCATGAAGCACGTGGGACGCCGTGCGTTCGAAGGGGGTCATGGAGGCGAGCGGCGCCACTTGGCCCTGGGTGAGCCGCCAAGCCAATCGCACGATGGCCACGAACAGGATCAGCGCGCCGAACGACAGATGCAGATTGATCAGGGTGTCGGGCTTGGTGTCGCGGCGGATATCCGGCATGACCCAGGCGATGATGAACTGCACGATCAACAAGCCGACGACGATCCAATGCAGGGTCTTTGCCGTCGCGCCATAGCCGGCAACTCCTTTGCCGCCCGCGGATCCGGCGAGGTTTTCCATTTCAGCCATGTTTTCCCGTGTCCTTTGTCCCGAGCCCGGCCACATCCCTATTGAACGCACGGACGATCTTGAACCTTCGCCGTGCCGGCGACGATCCATCCGTCGCCGGACGAACGCGCATCTTTCCACCCGTGCTCGTTATCGTTTTGAGCTCAATTATGACGCCCGTGCGTAGGTGGCTTTGGCGCCCCAGGCGGCCACCGACGCGAGCGCGAGCGACAGCGGCACGTCCCAGCCGGCGAGCGAGAGGCCGAGGAAACGCCAGGAGGCCACGTCGCAGCGCACGAGGTTGATGTGCTGCAACTGCTGCATCAGATTCCCAACCGAGCCGAATTTGTCGATCGGCCCGGTGCAGTCCGCCGGTCCCGGCCAGATCTTCCACTCAACGCCCGCGTGATAGGCGGCTAACCCGCTATTCCACAGCATGATAAGGGCGAGGGCGAGAAAGCCGAGGAGCAGCACCTTGCGCGAAGCGCCATGCCCGGCGCCGAGCCAGAGCAACCCAGCCAGCGGCACCGCCACGTAATAGGACTTCCGCTGCAGCAGGCAGAGGTGGCAGGGTGGCAGGTGGAGGCCGTACTCGAAGAAGAAGAAGCCGCCGATGGCGGCGAGGCCCACCAGGGCAAAAACGGCAGCCGCCGCGAGCGGCGGGTTGTTGCGGGCCGCGGCCCCCAAATCACTCATGCTTGCGCTCCAAAACGCCTTGCCGTGCGTCATTTGTCGACAAAGAGGGAGGATTCAAGGCGGATGGT
>JAKAMD010000435.1 GCA_021823875.1 Pseudomonadota bacterium
GATTGGATGGATCGGCTTGCCGTCGGGCCCCTTGGGCACGAAGGGTTTCATTTGCGCCCAGATCGCGTTGGAGACCGTGATGCCGTTGCCGTTGAGGTCCATCGAGAATGGCGTGATGACATGCGCCTTGGTGCCGAAGCCGATGGTTGCGCCGAGCGGCTGACCAGCCAGCATGTGAGCGCCATCGAGCGAACCGATGATGACGCGGTCGAGCAGCACCTTCCAGTTGGCCTGTGCCTCGACCGAGACGTAGAGGCCTTCGTCCTCGAAAAACCCAAGCTCCTTGGCGATGGCGATGGGCGCCATGTCGGTGAGCTTGATGAAGCCGAATTTGAGCTCATCTTTTTCCGGCGTGAGCGCGGCACGCGCGATCGACGGCGTGAACAACACGCCGGCGGAAGCACTGGTGCCCGCGAGCGCCGCGGCGCCGACACTGCTCTTGAGGAAGGCGCGGCGATCGATCCGGCGGTGAGCGCTGTCGTGGTCGGTCTTGCGGGTCATTCCATTTTTCCTTTCGGCGTTGGCGCTAAACTCGCTGTCCGCCCGTTCCCTGGTTTCCTCAGCCAATAAAAAAGCCGCAGTCCGACAGCGCGCTTGGCGCGATCTGCAGGACAGCGGCGTTGCTTGTTGGCCCGTCGTTGGACCGACGGCACCGCTCACCACGGCACCAGTCGGCGTTACCTATTCAAGTGTCATGCCAACACGGCGCGAGACGGAAAGTGGCATAGAGATCATGGGCTTGACTAAAAACGCGAGAATCCGCGCGGCATCGGTTCGCCACTTCTGTGCTCATCGCGGACGCAGGCCTGCGAAAAATATATGCAATGCAGCATTCAGCGCACGATCGACAGCCGTGGCCTGCCGACGCGCTTGATACGCCAAGCGGCGAGATGACCAGCGACATCGTGCGCCACGAAATCCGGACCGACAAAGGCGCCGACGCCGTCACGCGGCTCGCTCTCGGATGGCGGCAGCCCGCCGCCGAAAGCATCGTCATAGAGATCGGGCCGGAAGACGCTTTGCGCCAGCGCCTGCAATTCTCCCGTCATCGGCGTCTGACCCCAGCGCGCGATTTGGGCGTAGAGCCAGGCCGCCTGCACCGGATCGGGTCGCCTCGTGCCGTCGCGTCCGATGATGAAGTAACGGTCGTTTTCACGCGTCGCGCCGTCGGGCGCGATCTTGAGATTGCCAACAAGCGTGCGCACCACCAGCTCGGCATCAACCTCGAGCCGGGACGCGATCACCGCCGCCGCTGCCGCGCGATTGTCCGGCTGATCGATGAATTCAGCGGCGCGCGCCAGCGCGCGAATGAGCGCGCTCAAGGCCGCGGCATTTTCAATCGCCCATTGCTCGCGCACCGCCAGCACTTTCTCCGACATGCGCGCGACGATCTCGCAGCCGAAGTGCAGGATACGACCAAGCCCGGCATCCACCGCCACCGAATTCCAGGGCGCGCCGACGCAGAAGCCGTCGACATGACCGCTGGCCAGGCTTTCCACCATGTAGGGCGGCGGCAGCACCACCAGCCGCACGTCCTCGTCGGGATCGACACCGCCCGCCGCCATCCAGAAGCGGAGCTGGTAGTTGTGGTTGGAGAACGGAAAAGTCATGCCGAAGGTGAGCGGATCGGCGCCGCGCGCCTTGCGTTCCGCCACCACGTGCGCCAGCGCCCGCGCCGAGACCTTCGGATCGGCCAGCGCACCGTCGGCAAATTCGGCCAGCGCCACGTAAAGCCGCGGCGACACCGTAATGGCATTGCCGTTAAAGCCGAGATTAAAAGGCGCGATGATGGGCACGCGCACGTGGCCGATGCCGAGACTGGAGGCGATCGCCATCGGCGACAAGAGATGCGCGGCATCGAACAGGCCGATATTGAGCTTGTCGCGCACGTTCGACCACGACACCTCGCGCACCAGTTCGACGTCCAAACCTTCGGCGGCGGCGAAACCCTGGTCGACCGCGACAATCACAGCGGCGGCGTCCACCAGCGGGATATAGCCAATACGCAGTTTGCTCTCGCTCATTTGAACAGCTCCGCGGCGGTCAATACCGATTGCGCGATCTCGACGATCTTCTTGTTCTCGTTCATGGCGGTCTTGCGCAGCAGCGCGTAGGCTTGCTCTTCGGTCAAATTTTTCGCCTTCATCAGCACGCCCTTGGCACGGTCGATGACCTTGCGCTCTTCCAGCGCACCTTTGGCGCTGTCGAGCTCGGCCTGCAGACGTGCGAAGGCGTTGAAGCGTGAGATGCAGAGATCGAGAATGCTGGTGACGCGCTCTTTCTTGAGGCCGCCAACGATATAGGCGGAGACGCCGGCATCGACCGCTGCCTGGATCGCGGCGCTGTCGCTCTGGTCAACGAACATCGCGACCGGGCGCTTAACCGCGCGGCTCATCTGGAACATCTGTTCGAGCATGTCGCGGCTCGGACTTTCGAGATCGATCAGGATGACTTCGGGGTCAATGGCATAGATGCGTGCCAGCAGATTATGCGTCTCGGCGATGCGCTCGACCTGGGTGAAGCCGGCCTCGCGCAAACCGTCCTCGAGGATGGCCGCGCGGATCGGGCTCTCATCGACGATGGCGATCTTCAGCGTCGAATCGCGCTGGCCGCTCGGCGACGGCGTGCCGAGCCCCGGCGGTTCCGATCCTTTGCGTGTCACAGCCAAAACCATTGTCCCTGCCGGCATTGCGGGTTACGCGGCGCAACCCAAGCCCGCGCCAACCTATCGCTGCTCAACCTGTCGCTCCTCATGCAAGAGCCATTCCAGCCATTCTCACCACGCCGGCAGGCCCGCGCAGCGATGTAAGCATTTGATTTATTGAATGATTCTTTCTAGCCAGGATAACCACATTGCGGTGGCCGCCGCCGAGATTATGCCAGTGAGCGCTTTAGAGTTCTCGGTCCATGCCGATTTCGGCGGCAGTGTGAGGCCGCGCTCTGGTCCGTGTCTCATGCATCCGCAGCAGCGCTGCCGCAGACCGACTTGTCTTGCTCCAGTGTGGCGCCTCAAGCGAAATTGCGTTGACCAGACCGATAACAAACCGGCCTGCTGTTCCGCGCTGGCGCCATTCAATGATGCGACACTACAATGACGAGACCATCTGGCCCGACATTTTTACGGCTGAAGCATTGATTGCTTAGAGGCCGTTTCGAAAGGGGTTGAGTGACTGAAGTCCACGTGATTCCAAGCGGTTGCTGACACCGATTTGGAGCTACCCATGTGGACCCCAGCCACCCGCAAACACTATAGCCGCCCATCACTGCGC
>JAKAMD010000436.1 GCA_021823875.1 Pseudomonadota bacterium
CGTGGCGGCTTCCGGCATGGGGCCGGCGGCGACCTTCTCGGCGGGCGCGGACGCGAGCGTAACGACGGCGGCGGTTGCGGCTGCAATCAGCACGGCGGTCAAGGATTTCAACATGATGGCCCCCTGTTTCAGACGGTCTCGACCCATCTCTCAATCCATGGGTCGCGTCCGGCTGCGGCAAGGTTCATGGCGTTAACGGCCAAAGCGGCCGAAGGTTCGCCGTTGCCGGGACGAGAGTTCGCGGTTCCCGGCCTTGCGGCAGCGTGAGGGGCAGGGTAGACGGGGCGCCATGCCGCGGACCGCCCTCTACGCCGGATCCTTCGACCCCGTCACCAATGGTCATCTCGACGTGGTGCGCCATGCCGCGCGCCTAGCCGACCGGCTGGTGATCGCGATCGGCGTGCATCCGGGCAAGGCGCCGCTGTTCACGGCCGAAGAGCGGCTGGCCATGCTGGAGGAGACCTGCGGGCCGCTGGCGCGCGCCGCCAAATGCGAGCTTTCCTGCATCACCTTTGCCGACCTGGTGGTGGAGACCGCGAAGCGCGTGGGCGCCAGCATGCTGATCCGCGGCCTACGCGACGGCACCGATCTCGATTACGAGATGCAAATGGCCGGTATGAACGAAGCCATGGTGCCCGAGGTGCAGACCGTGTTCCTGCCGGCTTCGCCCATGGTGCGCCCGATCACCGCCACATTGGTTCGCCAGATCGCCGGCATGGGCGGCGATGTCTCCAGTTTCGTGCCGCCGAGTGTTGTGGCGCGCCTGAAGAAGAAGTTCGCGGGCCGCACCCGCGCCTGATCCGTCCCTCCATCAAGGACCGTGAATGACCATGCGACGTTCGATGCTCATGCTTGCTTTGGCTTCCGGCTTGGCGCTGCTGGCAGCGCCTGCGCTCGCCCAGTCGGGCAAACTTGCCAATCCGGCCGCGCTCACCGAGCGGGCACCGCCGCATTTCAAGGCCAAGTTCGAAACCAGCAAGGGCGTTTTCGTGCTCGAAGTCACGCGCGCTTGGGCGCCGCGCGGCGCTGACCGCTTCTTCAATCTGGTGAAGAACGGATTCTACGATAACGCGCGCTTCTTCCGGGTGATCTCCGGCTTCATGGTGCAGTTCGGCATCAACGGCGATCCGGGGATATCGGCCAAGTGGCGCGACGCCAATATCCAGGACGATCCGGTGCATGAGAGCAACCGGCGCGGCACCATCAGCTTCGCCACCGCCGGGCCGAACACGCGCACCACGCAGGTGTTCATCAACTTCGGCGACAATTCCAATCTCGACGGCATGGGCTTTTCGCCGTTCGGCAAAGTGGTGTCAGGCATGAACGTGGTCGACGCGCTCTACGCCGGTTACGGCGAGGGTGCGCCGCAGGGAAATGGCCCCAGCCAGGGCCGACTGCAGATGGAAGGCAATGCCTATCTGGTGAAGGATTTCCCGCGCATGGACTACATCAAGAAGGTGAGCATCGAGCGCTGATTTCAGCCAAGAAAGGAAACGTTATGGCCAAGCCGGAAGACATTATGACGCTCGAGACCACGCAGGGACCGGTGGTGATCGAGATGCGGCCCGACCTCGCGCCCGGGCATGTCGCGCGCATCAAGGAGTTGGTGAAGCAGGGCTTTTACGACGGCATCGTCTTTCACCGCGTGATCGACGGCTTCATGGCACAGACCGGCTGTCCCTATGGCACCGGCACCGGCGGCTCGGGGCAGAAGCTGAAGGCCGAGTTCAACGCCGAACCGCATGTGCGCGGCACGGTGTCGATGGCGCGCGCGCAGAACCCGGATTCCGGCGATAGCCAGTTCTTCATCTGCTTCGACGATGCCCGTTTCCTCGACAAGCAGTACACGGTCTGGGGCAAGGTGATCTCCGGCATGGAGAATGTCGACAAGATCAAACGCGGCGAGCCGGTGCAGAACCCGGACAAGATCGTCAAGGCGACCATGGGGGCTTAATCCCTCCCCTGAAAGGGGAGGGTCGTGCGCCGAAGGCGCGCGGGGTGGGGTCGCCTTTTGTGACTTGCTGAAGAGGCCCCCACCCGGCACGCTTGGCGTGCCGACCTCCCCCTTGCAGGGGGAGGTATAAGAAAGCATGCGCACCGACCTCTTCGACTTCGATCTGCCGGCAGACCGCATCGCCTTGCGGCCGGTGCATCCGCGTGACGCCGCAAGGCTCCTGGTCGTGCGGCCGGGCGAGACGCCGGAGTGGCAGGACAGGGGGGTGCGCGACCTGCCGGAGCTGTTGCAGCCCGGCGATTGCCTGGTGGTCAACGATAGCAAGGTGATCGCGGCGCGGCTGAAGGGCCGGCGGATCGGGCGCGGCGAAAGCGAGCCGAGGATCGAGGCGACGCTCATCAAGCGGCTCGACGGCTCGCGCTGGCAGGCCTTCATTCTGGGCGCCAAGAAGGTGCAGGTGGGGGATACCGTGCGGTTCGGCACCGAGGGGCGGGTCTGCTTCCTCGGCCAGCTTGATGCTCAAGTTTCACATAAAGATGAAAGTGGTGAAGTAACCCTTTCATTTTCCTTTCATGGTCCGGTGCTGGACCAGGCCATCGCCGAACGGGGCGAGATGCCGCTGCCGCCCTATATTGCCTCCAAGCGGGCCCCGGACGAGCAGGACAAGGCCGACTACCAGACCCTGTTCGCCCATGATGAGGGCTCGGTGGCGGCGCCCACGGCGGGGCTGCATTTCACGCCGGACCTGATCGCGCGCCTTGCGCGGCGAGGCGTCAGCATTCGCAAGGTGACCCTGCATGTCGGTCCCGGCACTTTCCTGCCGGTGAAATCCGAAGACGCCAGCGGCCACAAGATGCACGCCGAGTTCGCCGTCCTATCGGACGAGGTGGCGGCGGCGCTGAACTCCGCCCGTGCCAAAGGCGGCCGCATCGTCGCCGTCGGCTCGACCGCGCTGCGCACGCTGGAAAGCGCGGCGGACGAGACCGGCAAGCTCAAGGCCTTCGCCGGCGAGACTGATATCTTCATCACGCCAGGTTACAAGTTTCGCGCGGTCGACCTGATGCTGACCAACTTCCACCTGCCGCGCTCGACCTTGTTCATGCTGGTTTCGGCGTTCTCGGGGCTTGAGGTGATGAAGCGCGCCTACGCCCATGCCATCGAGAGCGGCTATCGGTTCTATTCCTACGGCGATGCCTGTTTGCTTTATCCTCCTAAGTCATGAGTGAGCCCTTCTCCTTCTCCCTTAAGAAAACCGACGGCGCGGCCCGCCGCGGCGAATTCGTGACGCCGCACGGCAAAGTGCAGACGCCG
>JAKAMD010000437.1 GCA_021823875.1 Pseudomonadota bacterium
CCCCGCCACATTGTGCAGAATGATGTTACCGTCGCGGTCGAACAGAACTGCCACTTCGTCCTGCTTGGCATGCCCGCCGCCCGACGGCTCGATGAACAAGCCGCAGCCGATGCCGCGCAATTTGCCATTCTTGCGCGACTGCCGCCGCCGCGCGTTGAAGCCCTTCCAGTCCGAGGCTTCCTTGGCCTTAGCGAGCAACGCGGGAAAATCGCCGCTGTCGAAGACGACGCCGGTCGGACTGTGATACGGCATCTCGTTCTTCTTGATCAGGTTGCGCGCGCGCAAGGTGAGCGCATCAACACCCAATTTGACGGCGGCTTCGTCGACCAGCGTCTCGATGATCAGATTGGCTTCCGGACGGCCGGCGCCGCGGTAGGCATTGGTCGGCGAGGTATTGGTGATGACCTGGCGGTGATGGCCATACATCGCTTTGACCTGGTACACGCTGGCGCCAATCGACTTACCATTGAGCGAATTGGTCAAGCAGCCTGCCGGCGCCAGATAAGCGCCGGAATCGCACAGCCACTCGGTGCGGAAGGCGAGAAACTTACCGTTCTTGCTGTAGGCAAGTTCGCCGCGCAACGATACCGCCCGGCCGTGGTTGTCGGTCAGGAAATCCTCGCTGCGGGTCGAGAGCCATTTCACCGGCCGGCGCAGTTTCTTGGCCAGATACATGAGCGCTGGATATTCAGGGAATGGACTGGTGCGGGCGCCGAAGGCGCCGCCGATGTCGACCATGCGCACGCGCACGCGTTCCGCCGGCACACCGGACATGACAGCGAGATCGTCGCGGAAGGCCGGCCCGCCCTGGTTGGGGGAATAAATATCGAAACTGTCGCTGGCCGCGTCATAGACGACCACCGCGCCGCGCACCTCCATGGGCGTCGGCGCCACGCGCGGGCTTTCCACGCTGACGCTCACCACGCCGTCGGCGCGCGCGAAGGCCGCCGCGGTCTTTTGTTCGTCACCGTATTGGAAGTCGAAGCAGATATTGTTCGGGATATTGTCGTGGATCGCCGGGGCCCCGGCGGCCATCGCATTCTCGAAACCGATCAGAACCGGCAGGTCCTCGTATTCGATTTCAATGGCCTCCCCGGCGTCGCGCGCGGCGGCCTGCGTCTCGGCCACGACCACCGCCACTTCCTCGCCGACAAAACGCACGCGATCGCGCGCCAGCACCGGCCGTTCCGGCGCCACGACTTTCTGCCCGCCCGGATTGGGCGGCTGAAGCGGCGGAACGCTGGCAAAACCCGCATCCGCCACATCGCGGCCGGTCAGCACCGCCAAGACGCCGGGGCTGTGCGCGGCAGCCTCCGTATCGATCGCGACGATACGCGCGTGCGCACGATCGGAGCGGCGAAACCAAGCATAGACCTGGCCGTCGAAATTCCAGTCATTGGTGTAGCGGCCCTGCCCCGTCACCAGCCGCTGATCCTCACGGCGACCACGGTATTTCGTATCGGTTTCCGGCATTGTCACTCGCAGTTCCATTTCAATACGATTCTATCTTCGGCGAGCGCGTCCCGCTAAAGGACACGCCTGAGATAGAGAATGGTTGCATGATTGTCGACCGCGACACCGGCGATCATGGAGAGGCCTTGCGCCACGCGCCGAAGCTCCCGCCCTCGGCCGCAAGCTTCTTCAACAAGGCCGCCGGTTCGTGACGCGCGTCACCGGTTTGTTTCGCGAGCGCGGCGAGCCGGTCGCGAATAGCGGCGAGACCGACACTGTCCGCGTAGAACATCGGGCCGCCGCGCCAAACCGGAAAACCGTAACCGTAGATCCAGATCACATCGATATCGCCCGAGCGCAGGGCGATGCCCTCCTCGAGGATGCGCGCCCCTTCGTTGATCATCGGGAAGATCAGCCGCTCGATGATCTCCTTCTCATCAACGGGGCGGCGCGCGATGCCCAGCCGTTTGGACGTGGCGACGATTAGTTGCTCCACCTCCGGGTCGGGCTGGCCGGTCCGCGAGCCCGCCTCATAAAGATAAAAACCTTTCGACGTTTTCTGTCCGAAACGCCCCTGCTCGCAGAGCGCATCGGCGATCTCGGCACGCAAGCCTTGGGCCTTGCGCATGCGCCAGCTGATATCGAGACCCGCCAGATCGCTCATGGCGAAGGGTCCCATAGGAAAACCGAACTTGACCAGCGCGCCGTCGACCTCGTGCGGCAAGGCGCCTTCCAGCAGAAGCCGCTCGGCCTCGATCGCGCGCGCACGCAGCATGCGGTTGCCGACGAAACCGTGACATACGCCGACCACCACCGGAACCTTGCCGATACGGCGCGCCGTGGCCATTGCCGTCACCAGCACGTCCGGTGCTGTCTTGGCACCGCGCACGACTTCAACCAGCCGCATGACATTGGCCGGGCTGAAGAAATGCATGCCGACCACGGCCTCGGGCCGCTTGGTGCACTGCGCAATCGCATTGACGTCGAGATAGGAGGTATTGGTGGCCAGCACCGCGTCGGCACGCGTGAGCTGGTCGAGCTTGCCGAACAGGTCCTGCTTGACGGCCATGTCCTCGAAGACGGCCTCGATGACGAGGTCGGCATCCTTGACGGCCGCGATATCGGTCGTGCCGGTGAGCAAGGCCATGCGTTTCGGCACTTCCTCCTCGCGCAAGGCGCCGCGGGCGGCCGATGTCTTGTAGTTCTTCTCGATCAGCGAAAGGCCCCGCCGCAAGGCCTCCTCCGCCATCTCGACGACGGTGACGGGAATGCCGGCATTGGCGAAGTTCATCGCGATACCGCCGCCCATGGTGCCGGCGCCGATCACCGCCACGCGGTTGATGTCACGGGCACGAATGTCCTTGGTCAGGCCAGGAACCTTGGCAATCTCACGTTCAGCAAAGAAGATATGACGCTGCGCCTTCGATTGCTCGCCGCCGCGGAGTTCGATGAACTTCTCGCGCTCGCGCACCAGCCCATCCGCAATCGGTACATCGAGCGTCCAACGCAGTGCTTCAATCGCGGCAGCCGGCGCATGCAAGCCGCGCGCACGCTTGACGTGGGGCGCCGCCAATTCATCGAATTTGCCTGGCTCGGCGCGCAAATCCTTGAGCTTCTCTTCCATGTCGCGCACGCGCACGAGCGGCCGCTTTGCCGCGAGCACACGCCGCGCAAAGGCCACGCTGGCCGCACGCGGCTCGCCTTCAAAAATCTCGTCAATGAGGCCGCACGCGAGCGCGTCCTTGGCCGGGATGGGATTGCCCGACAAGATCATCGTCATGGCCTTTAGCATGCCGACAAGACGCGGCAGA
>JAKAMD010000438.1 GCA_021823875.1 Pseudomonadota bacterium
TGGCGCCGGGTTTCGAGACCCCGGAAGCGCTTGTGCGCTCCAAGGCGGCCGACGACTACTGGGCCAAGATCAACCCCAACCCGACAGCAAAGCAGGCGGCAGAGTGACAAGTCTACAGACGGCGGCATCCGCCAATCCGGGCGCGGCGGCGAAGATTTCGGGCAGCGAGCCCCGCATCCGCGTCAAGGGCCTCGGCAAGCACTACGGAAGTCTCGAAGTCTTCCGCAACATCGACTTCGATGTGGGCGAGCGCGAGATCGTCGCCATCGTCGGCCCGTCCGGCTGCGGCAAGACCACGCTGTTGCGCTGCATCGACGGGCTGATCGCGTTCGACAGCGGTGAAGTGCTCGTCGGCACCGAACGCGTTACCGAGCCGATTGCCGGCGTCGCCATGGTGTTCCAGCACTTCGGCCTGTTCCCATGGAAAACGGTCTACGAGAACGTCGCCTATGGCCTGCGCATGGCGGGCGCGCCAAAGGCCGAGATCGACCGCCGGGTGCCGGAATTCATCAAGCTCGTGGGCCTCGCCGGCTTCGAACATGCGTATCCCTATCAGATGTCGGGCGGCATGCAGCAGCGGTGCGGACTCGCGCGCGCGCTCGCGGTCGGTCCCAATGTGCTCTTGATGGACGAGCCCTTCGCGGCGGTGGACGCGCAGACGCGCGAGATTCTCCAGTTCGAGCTCCTGCGCATCTGGGAGGAGCGGCCGACCGCCATGATTTTCGTCACCCATTCGATCGAGGAAGCGGTGCTGCTCGGCCACCGGGTGATCGTGCTCAAGGGCCGGCCTTCCGGCATCCACGAGATCGTCGACATCGACCTGCCGCATCCGCGCACGCGCGATACATTGCGCGAGCCGCGCTTCGCCGAACTTCGCGAGCGCGTGTGGAGCACGCTCATGCGCGAGGCGCGGGAGGCGGAATTCGTCCTCGAGCGCTGAGGCGAAGGTGAAGCAAAAGAAGTGGCTTAAACACGCTGATGGGAGGATTCGATGCTTCGTAGAACGTTCACGCTGATGACGGGCGCCGCGCTTGCCGGCGCGCTGATGCTGGGGGCCGCGCCGGCCCAGGCCGCGGGCAAGAAGCTCGTGATGGCGGTACCCGGCGTTCCGCCGATTTATTCCGCAACGATCGCCTATGTCGCCGAGAAGCAGGGTTTCTTCAAGAAATACGGCGCCGATGTCGAGATCAAGCAGTTCGACAACGGCACCGCCGCCGCGCGCGCCGTGGTGGCGGGCGACATCGACATGTCCTGGTCGCCGACCCCACCGGTCATCAACCAGATCTCCAACGCCGGCGTGCCGCTGGTCGCCATCTACGGCATGCCAAACCCCGACTGGGTGATCGGCACCACCGAGAGCGGCAAGACCTGCAAAGACCTCGTCGGACAGGATGTCGGCGTCGACTCGATCGGCGGCGCGCGCTCGGTGGCATTGCGTTCCATGCTCGTGGGCTGCCCGGGGGTGAAGCTTGAAGAAATCAAGCAGGTTGCGCTCGGCTCCACCTCGGGCCAGGCCATGGTCGCCGGCCGCCTGCACTATGCCGTGCTGCATCTCGACGATCTTGCCGAGATTCAGCATCAGGGCAAGAAGCTCAACGTGCTGCTGGCGATGAAGAACACCAATCCGACCAGTCATTATCTGATGCTGGTGGCGCGCAAGGACAATCTGGCGAAGAACCGCGACGGCTTCGTGCGCGCGGTTGCCGCCGTGGTCGAGGCGGCACGTTTCATGCAGGATCCGAAGAACGCCGACGCCGTTGCCGACGCCGCCGCCGTCACCGGCCACAACAAAGAGGTCAACAAGCTGGCGCTCAAGGAGTTCCTCGCCATCAACTTCTGGGCGGTCAAGGACGACGGCCTGCCGCGCGACAAGCTGGAAGCGGTCGCCAAGCTGATGAAGAAGATCGGCGCCATCAAGCCCGACAAGGAGCCGGTGAGCTACGACAACCTTGTCGACGGCAGCGTCTGGAAAGACGCCAACGCGATGGTGAAATAATATGCTGTCATTCCGGGGCGCTCGCGTAAGCGAGCGAGCCTGGAATTCAGAGCAACGCACTTATAACCGGCCCTGGATTCCGGGCTCCGGCCTTCGGCCGGCCCCGGAATGACGGGCTATGATCGTCGAATAGGAATACGGAATTTGCTAGCGACTCACCTCCGCCGCCACGTGCCGTTCTGGATCAGCATTCTCGCCGGCATCGCCATCTGGGAAATTGCCGGGCGCTCGACCAGCACAGCCTTCATGGTGCCGTTCTCCGAAACAATCGTGCAGCTCTGGCAGTTGATGCAGACCGGCGAATTCATCGCGCAGGTGCTGGATTCGGCTCAACTGTTCCTGACCGGTTTCGTGCTGGCGCTGATTGTCGGCGCGCCGCTCGGCCTCTTACTCGCGCGCGTGCGCGTGCTGCGCGTCGGCGTCGAGCCCTACATCATGATCCTCTACGCCACGCCGATGGTGGCGCTGATCCCGTTCATCCTGTCGATGATGGGGTTCGGCTTCGCGCCCAAGGTGCTGGTGGTGTTCCTGTTCGCGGTATTCCCAGTGCTCTACAACACGGTCGAAGGCGCGCGCAGCATCAAGCCCGAGCTGATCGAGGTGGCGAAATCCTACCGCTCGAGTGAATGGTCGCTGTGGCGCGAGGTCATGCTGCCCTATACCCTGCCGTACATTATGACCGGCGTGCGCCAATCGATCGGCCGCGCGCTTGTCGGCATGATCGCGGCCGAGTTCTTTCTCTCTTCGACCGGCCTCGGCCAGCTCATCATGGGCGCCTCGCAGAATTTCGACACCGCCGGCGTGTTCGCCTCGATCTTCCTGATCGGGCTGATCGGCGTCGGGCTGATGCGGCTGGGTCTCGCGATCGAGCAGCGTTTCGCGCATTGGAGGCAGTAACCAATGAGCGAACAGACTGTAACTGTCACCGCCGCCCCGCCACAGGCGGCCGCCATATCCGTACCGCGCGATTCCCGCGCGCGCGGCACCTTGGTGCCCCGGCTGGTTACCGGCGTCGTCATCCTGCTGGCATGGGAATTCGTGGTGCGCGCGCTGGCGCCGGCTTATGTCGCCAAGCCGAGCACGGTGGTGATGGCTTTCCCGCGCGTCATCACCGACCCCGAGTTCCTCAAGGCCACTGGCGCCACGCTCGCCGCCGTGGCCGAGGGACTCGCGGTGGCGCTGGTGTTCGGCACCATCGTCGGCCTCCTGATGGGGCGCAGCGCGTTGTTCGAGCGCGCCATCCGCCATTACGTCAATGGCTTCTACG
>JAKAMD010000439.1 GCA_021823875.1 Pseudomonadota bacterium
GCCAAAGCGTGGATGGCCGGGACAAGCCCGGCCATGACAAGGGGAGGAAGCGCGTGCAATTCGTAGCTGCTGCCGCTCATCGCGACCGCACCTTTGCCGCCAACCGTGCGAACGGGCGCATTGCGCTCGCCGTCGCCGCAGCCGACGGGGTAACGCGGCGTCAGCGCGTGCAGGAGGCAGGTTCGCTGCGCGTGCGTTTCCCCAATGTTACGGACGATGCGCTGGAAGCCGTCATCGTCAACACCGGCGGCGGCATGACCGGCGGCGACCGTTTTTCGATAGCACTCGATGTCGGCGCGGGTGCCCATCTTGTCGCCGGCACCACGGCGGCGGAAAAGATTTACCGTTCGACCGGTGCTGATACGTCGCTCGACGTGACGCTGTCGGTCGCGGCCGGCGGGCGGCTCGCCTGGTTGCCGCAGGAGACCATCCTGTTCGATCGCGCCCGGCTTGCGCGCCGCATTGATATCGATCTCGCCGAGGGCGCGTCGCTGCTGATGGCCGAGGCCATCGTGTTCGGCCGCGCCGCCATGGGCGAGCGCGTGAACGAGGGCTTCTGGTCCGACCGCTGGCGGCTGAGGCGCGGCGGCCGTCTCGTCTTTGCGGAGAATGTCCGGCTCGATGGTACGGTGGCCGACAAGCTGACGGCGCCCGCCGTCGCCAATGGTGCGATCGCGCTCGCCACCGTCTTGGTGGCGCCCGGCGACGAGGCGGCGCTTGCGGCCGTGCGCGCGCTCGATTTCAGAGGCGAAGTCGGCATCTCGGCCTGGAACGGTATCGCGGTGGCGCGCCTCGTCGCACACGACGGCGCCATGCTGCGTCACGATCTGATCGCGCTGCTCGCCGCGCTTGGGCAGAGCGTACCGCGTCTTTGGTTGCAATAGCGCATGATCCCGAAAAGTGGAAACCGGTTTTCGGACAAGATCATGCGCAAACGAAAATTGAGGTCATTATGAATCTGACCCCCCGCGAAAAGGACAAGCTGCTGGTTGCCGTCGCAGCCATGGTGGCACGCAAGCGGCTCGAACGCGGCGTCAAGCTCAACCATCCGGAGGCGGTGGCATTGATCACCGACTTCATCATGGAAGGCGCACGCGACGGCCGCAGCGTCGCCGAGCTGATGGAAGCCGGTGCCCATGTGATCAACCGCGCCCAGGTGATGGATGGGATCGCCGAGATGATCGCCGAGATCCAGGTCGAGGCGACGTTCCCCGACGGCACCAAGCTCGTCACCGTGCACAACCCGATCCGATAAGACGACGAAAGCGAGAGACGCAATGCTGCCCAGGATTTTCGACGACGGCGCCGAGGGCACCCGCGGCAAGGTGATCGGCATGTATACGGTGCTGATCGCCTTCAACATTGCCGTCTGGCTGTGGACGCTGATCGAGTTCCGCGACCGGCCGCTGCTGCTCGGCACCGCCTTCCTCGCCTACAGCTTCGGGCTTCGCCACGCCTTCGACGCCGATCACATTGCGGCGATCGATAACGTCACCCGCAAGCTGATGCAGCGCGGCCGCCGCCCGATCACGGTCGGCTTCTTCTTCTCGCTCGGTCATTCCACCATCGTGGTGGCGCTGGCGATCGCCATCGCGCTGACCGCGACCGCGCTGCAGGGACAGTTTGGTGCGCTCAAGAGCGTCGGCGGTATGATCGGCACCTCGGTGTCGGCGCTGTTCCTGTTCGCCATCGCCGCCGCCAATTTCATGGTGCTGGTGCAGGTCTATCGCGCGTTTCAGTCGATCAAGCGCGGCGGCCGCTTCGCCGAGGAGGACGTCGACCATATCCTGGACCAGCGCGGTCTCCTCAGCCTGATTTTCCGGCCTGCCTTCAAGCTGATCGGGCGGAGTTGGCACATGTATCCGCTCGGCTTGCTGTTCGGGCTCGGCTTCGACACCGCGACCGAGGTTGGCCTGCTCGGCATTTCCGCGGCGCAGGCCTCGCAAGGCCTGTCGATCTGGTCGATCCTGCTGTTCCCGGCGCTGTTCACGGCAGGCATGTCGTTCATGGATACCACCGACAGTACCGTGATGGTCGGCGCCTATGGCTGGGCCTTCGTCAAGCCGCTGCGCAAACTGTATTACAACATGACCATAACCTTCGTGTCGGTGGTGGCGGCGCTGGTGATCGGCGGCATCGAAGCGCTGGCGCTGATTGGCGACAAGTTCGGCCTGGAAGGACCGTTCTGGGCTTTCGTTGGCACGCTCGGCAACAATTTCGGCTTGGTCGGTTACGGCATCGCCGCCTTCTTCGTGGCGAGCTGGGCGGTGTCCTTCGCAATCTACAAGGTCAAGGGCTACGACCGATTGGAGGCTTCGGCATGATCCCCGGTGAAATGTTCATCCAGGACGGTGACATCGAGCTCAACAAGGGCCGCAAGACGGTGACGCTCACCGTCTCGAATGCGGGCGACCGGCCGATCCAGGTCGGATCGCACTACCACTTCTTCGAGACTAATCCGGCGCTGAAGTTCGAGCGCAAGAAGGCGCGCGGCATGCGGCTCGATATCCCGGCCGGCACCGCGGTGCGCTTCGAGCCGGGGCAGACGCGCGAGGTCACGCTCGTCGCGCTTGCCGGCAAGCGCACGGTTTATGGGTTCCGTCAGGATGTGATGGGTAAGCTGTGATGGCGATTTTTGCGGCCCCCAAAAGCCATAACGGGCGGACCGTCGTCCGCCCGTCTCAAGCTCTTGGATCCATTTCCCGGCGCGGGCGTGAACCTGCAGCACGGGCACCAGCGTACTGGGAGCCTGGGTCGGCAGCCATGGACCACGGCTACTGCAAGCAGCAACCACGTCCCATGACCGCTCGGGCCATGGCGGCCATCCGTGTCCGGCGCAGCCGAAGATGGGTGACCTGTTGGAAAGCCTACGCTCGCCATTACGCATGGCAAGAGTGTCGAGAAGCCTGTTGATAACTCTGAGGAAGAAAAATGGCAGTCACAATCAAGCGCGCGGCCTATGCCGACATGTTCGGGCCAACGACCGGCGATAAGGTGCGGCTCGCCGATACCGATCTCATCATCGAAGTCGAGAAGGATTTCACCACTTATGGCGAGGAGGTGAAGTTCGGCGGCGGCAAGGTGATCCGCGACGGCATGGGTCAGTCGCAGATGACCAATCGGCAGGGCGCGGTCGACACCGTCATCACCAATGCGTTGATCCTCGATCACTGGGGCATCGTCAAAGCGGATGTCGGCTTGAAGGACGGCCATATCGCGGCGATCGGCAAGGCCGGCAATCCCGACATTCAGCCGGGCGTCA